>NZ_CAXAPD010000018.1:0-129242 GCF_963970515.1 Pseudomonas sp. RL_5y_Pfl2_73
TGACCGCAGGCGTGGTGCTTGGTACCAGGTTTTCAAAGTTGCCACCCGTCGCACCGGTAATGGTGGTGCTGACCGTGCTGCCGTTGTTGTAGACGTCATTGGCTGGCGTCTCGACGGTCACGGTGCCAGTGCTCTGGCCGGCGGCGATGGTGATGACCGAGCCGTTGCTCAAGGTCACGGTCACCGGGGTTTGGGCTGGGTTAGTCAGGGTGGCGGTGTAGGTGATCTGGCCGCCTTCGGTCACGGTGTTGCCCGCCGTCAGGGTGACGGTGGTGGTGTCGATGGTATCGGTGATCTGAGTCACGGCCGGCGTGGTCGGCAGGGTGACGGCGATGCCGCTACCGCCAGTGGTGCCGGTGACGGTCACGCTGATCTGGCTGGCGTCGTTATAGACGGTGTCGTTCGGCGCCAGTGGTACGTTGACGCTGCCAGTGGTTTGTCCGGCAGTGATTACGATCACGGAGCCGTTGGACAGGGTCACGGTCAGGTCGGTCCGGGGCGCCTGGGTGACAGTGGCGGTGTACACCAGCACACCGCCGGCCTCGGTCAGGGTCGGGGTGGCGCTCAAGGTCAGCGTCGCGTCGAGCACTGCGTTGGCTGTGGTATCGGTGTCCAGAGCAGTAATGTCTGTGTCGGTTATCGCGGCTGTGCTCAACCCTTCAGTCGGAAAGCCGATGGTAGGGTCGACGCTGCCAGCGGTAGCATCCAGCACCACAAAACTGTGCCCGCCACCGGCAGCTCCACCCGTACCTGCGGCAGTGGCGCCAGCGGCGGTGGCTTCCAGGGCGGTCGTCGGATCGACGCCCGCGGCGATGGCTTGTTGCAGCTCTTCTACCGACGGCGCGGCCTGCGCTGCGGCCTGTTGAAGATCGGTAGACGAGTCTGGGGCATTGGCGCTCCACTGGGTGTCGCGGCCCAGGTCCAGGGTACGGCCATCGGCCAGGTCCAATGTGACGGCGCCAGAAGGGCCAGTGTCCAACTGATCGCCGGTGTACAGGCGATCACCTTCAATGAGTACGCGTCGGATACCTTCTGGGGATACGACGAAAACCTGACCAACAATGCTTTTGACGATGGCAATAACACTGCTCATTGAAGACTCTCCCGGTGCAACGCTCAGTAGACTTCCATGTACCCGCCAGCTTGTAGGCAGCAGGGGTCTGGACGTTCATGTTCACAGAATAAGATTATTTGACGCTTTTGCGTGTCAATATTTTGGCAATTTTTTTTTCAGGTTTTTGTTTGTGCCAAACTATTGACCTTATGCTGGCCATCCTAAACAATCGCTGCCGCAATGTCACATTGATATTTAAGCGGCGACCTGTTCTTCCGGTGCATGTTCCAGCTCCTGCTTTGAACTTTCCGATATACGGTCATTCCGGTTGCCATCATCCGATGCAGCGCCACGTTTCGCTGTGATCCAAGACAAGTGTTTCAGGAAGAAATCCACCATGCGTTCGCCTCTGTTCATGGCTTTACCCTTCGCCCTCGCCGCCAGTTTCGTACAAGCACAAACCTTGCCGCAGGCCATGCAACAGGCGCTGGATGTCCATCCTGAGATCCAGGCCGGCGTGAACAGTCGCCTCGCGGCGGATTACCAGCTCAAGGCGGCCAAGGGCGGCTATCTGCCCAGGGTGGACCTGGCAGCCGGATATGGTCGTGAAGGCACCGACAGCGTCACCACCCGTTCGGGTGGGACTAATCATTGGGAGACCCTGAACCGCAGCGAGTCGAGCCTGCGCTTGACGCAAATGGTCTTTGACGGTTTTGCGACGTCCAGCGAAGTGGGGCGTCAACAAGCCACCGTGAATGCTCGTGCCTACTCGTTGCTGGACGCGTCCGAGCGCACCGGGTTGACGGTGGCCCAGGTCTACCTGGACGTGCTGACCCGTCGCGAATTCGTGCGCCTGGCCGAGGCAAACCTCAAGAGCCACGAGCGCATCTTCGACCAGATCAAACTGCGCACTTCCCGCGGCGTGGGCAGCGGTGCCGACCTGGACCAGGCCGAAGCGCGCATGGCCCAGGCCCGCAACAACCTGATCACCGAACAAACCAACCTGGCCGATGCCGAGACCAACTACCTCAGCGCCGTCGGCCAACTGCCCGATCAACTGGAGCGTCCTGCCGATTTTCTGGCGTTGCTGCCGGCCAATCTGACCGAAGCCCGCGCCCAGATGCTGGACAACAGCCCGGTGCTGCGTTCGGCCGAAGCTGACATTGCCGCTGCCGAGCAACAGTACGAAGCCGCCAAGTCGAGCTTCTACCCACGCTTTGACGCCGAGTTGGGCCGCACCGCCGACAATGACCTGGACGGCCAGAACGGGCACAATAATGAATGGCAAGCCATGCTGCGCATGCGTTTCAACCTGTATGCCGGCGGCAGCAACAAGGCGGACCTGGAATCCAAGTCGTACCTGTCCAACCAGGCCTTGGACATCCGCAACAACGCCCTGCGCCAGCTCAATGAAGAGCTGGGCCTGGCCTGGAATGCCTTGAACAACGCCAACGCCCAAGTGCCGATCGCCCAGCAATATGTCGATCACAGTACCAGCGTGCGCACTGCCTACCAGAAGCAGTTTAGCCTCGGCGAGCGTACCCTGCTCGACTTGCTCGACAGCGAAAACGAGCTGTTCAGCGCTTCCCGTCGCCTGGCGGAAATCAAGAATGTGCAGCTGTTTACCCAGTACCGGATCAAGGCAACCATGGGGCAGTTGTTGAAAAGCCAGGGTGTTGTCGCGCCGTTGGCATCGGTTGTGCAGAACGACGTGAAGCCCAGGGTTCAGTTGCCTGGGATGAATTGAGTCCTACCACCCGTTTTAATCAGTCAGAGTGCCGAGCGTGGAATCAGAAGTCAGTCCAGTCGAACTAGTTCATGACCCGCGCACGCTGCACGACGACCCGCTGCTGGACGGTTTGCTGGCACTCTGCATGCTGCATCAGAAGCCGGCCAGCGCGGCGATGCTCACCACCGGCCTGCCACTGCCCAAGCAACGGCTGAGCGTCGAATTATTGTCGCGCGCGGCGGCCCGGGCCGGTTTGCAAGGCCGGGTGCTGCAACGCAAGCTTGAGCAAATCCCGGCCATCGCCATGCCGGCGCTGTTGCTGCTCAAGGATGGTCGCAGCGCCGTGCTGCTGGGCTGGGTCGGCGACGACCAGGCTCGGTTGCTGCTCAGCGAAAGTGACGGCGGTGAAGTCACGGTCAACCGCGAGCTGCTGTCCGATGACTACAGTGGCAAGGTCTTCTTCGCCCAACCGCAGCATAAATTTGACGTGAACCACGGCACGCTAATCCCTCGGGCGCGTTCGTGGTTTCGCGACACCCTCAAACGGTCCCGCTGGCTGTATGCCGACGCTATCGCGGCGAGCCTGTTGATCAACATCATTGCCATGGCCGCGCCGTTGTTCGTGATGAACGTCTACGACCGCGTAGTGCCGAACCAGGCTGAAGCGACACTGTGGGTGCTGGCCGTTGGGATCACCGGTGCCTATGTATTCGACCTGATCCTCAAGATGTTGCGCAGCCTGTGCCTGGACCTGGCCGGCAAGAAAACCGACCTGATCATTTCGGCGACGCTGTTCGAGCGTATCGTCGGCATGGCCATGAAATACCGCCCGGCGCGGGTCGGCAGCTTTGCCCAGAACATCCATGAATTCCAGAGCCTGCGGGACTTCCTCGCCTCGCTGACCCTCACCAGCCTGATCGATCTGCCATTTACCCTGCTGATCTTTACGGTCATCGCGATCCTCGGTGGGCACCTGGTGTGGATTCCGGTGTTGGCGTTCCCTATTGCCCTGCTGATCGGCTACGCGTTGCAAAAACCCTTGGTGGCGACCATGGAGCGAACCATGGCCTTGGGCGCCGAGCGTCAGTCCAGCCTGATCGAAACCCTGGCCGGCCTGGACGCCGTGAAGGTCAACAACGCCGAAAGCGAGCGCCAGTACCAGTGGGAACAGACCATCGGCACCCTCAGCCGTCTCGAACTGCGGGTGAAGATGCTGTCCGGCCTGGCGATGAACATCACTTTGCTGATTCAGCAATTGGCCGGGGTGATCATGATCGTCTTCGGCGTGTACCAGATCATCGCTGGTGACTTGAGCATGGGTGGGCTGATCGCCTGCTACATGCTCAGCGGTCGTGCCCTTAGCCCATTGGCTTCGCTGTCGGGCCTGCTGACTCGTTACCAGCAGGCGCGGGTGACCATGACCTCGGTCGACCAGATGATGGAGCTGCCCCAGGAGCGCAATTTCGACGAGCGCCCGTTGAGTCGCAAGGTCCTGCAGGGCGCCATTGAATGCCGCCAGTTGAATTTCACCTACCCGAACCAGCAGCACGCCGCGCTGAAGAACATCAACCTGGTAATCAAGCCGGGCGAGAAAGTCGGCATCATCGGCCGCAGCGGTTCGGGCAAGAGCTCCCTGGCCAAGTTGCTGGTGGGCCTTTACCAACCCGATGACGGTGCCTTGCTGGTGGACGGCATGGACATCCGCCAGGTCGATGTCAGCGAGCTGCGCTACAACATTGGCTACGTGCCCCAGGACATCCAGCTGCTGGCCGGTACGCTGCGGGACAACCTGACCTCCGGCGCCCGGTACGTCGAAGATGAGCTGGTGCTCCAGGCCGCTGAGCTGGCGGGGGTGCATGAGTTTGCCCGCCTGCACCCGCAAGGCTATGAACTGCAAGTCGGTGAGCGCGGGCAGAACCTGTCCGGTGGTCAGCGCCAGAACGTCGCCCTGGCCCGCGCATTGCTGCTCAACCCGCCCATCCTGTTGCTGGACGAACCCACCAGCGCCATGGACAACACCGGTGAAGAACGCTTGAAACAGCGCCTGGCCGCCGTGGTGGAAAACAAGACGGTGCTGTTGGTGACGCACCGGGCATCCCTGCTGTCGCTGGTGGATCGCCTGCTGGTGATCGACCGTGGACAGATCCTCGCCGATGGCCCGAAAGCGGCCGTCATGGAAGCGTTGAAGAAGGGGCAGATCAGTGTTGCTTAAAACCGGTTTAAAGGGCGCTGTGGGTCGCTATTTCAAAGGTTCCGACTCGCTGCACGGCCAACCGCTGCCCGAGGTCAACAAGGCGCTGATCGAGGACGCACCCCGGGTGGTGCGCTTGACGATCTGGAGCATCATCGGCTTCTTTATATTCCTGATGTTGTGGGCCAACTTCGCCGTGATCGACGAAGTGACCAAGGGTGACGGCAAGGCGATTCCCTCGTCCAAGATCCAGAAAATCCAGAACCTGGAAGGCGGCATCGTCGCTGAACTGTTCGTCAAGGAAGGGCAGATCGTCGACGCCGGCGCCCCGTTGATTCGCCTGGACGACACCCGGTTTGTCTCCAACGTCGGTGAAACCGAGGCGGATCGCCTGTCCATGTTGTTGCGGGTCGAGCGC
Organism: Pseudomonas sp. RL_5y_Pfl2_73; assembly: GCF_963970515.1. Classification (NCBI taxonomy): domain Bacteria; kingdom Pseudomonadati; phylum Pseudomonadota; class Gammaproteobacteria; order Pseudomonadales; family Pseudomonadaceae; genus Pseudomonas; species Pseudomonas sp. RL_5y_Pfl2_73. The sequence continues at coordinate 5,393 of NZ_CAXAPD010000018.1, forward strand.
CTGAGTGCCGAGGTCGATGACCGGCCGCTGAATTTTCCGGCCGATGTGCTCAAGGCGGTGCCGCGCCAGGCTGCCAGCGAGGAGTCGCTGTACATCAGCCGCCGGCAGCAGTTGCATGATGAAATCGGCGGTTTGCAGGAGCAGTTGATCCAGCGCCAGCAGGAACTGCGCGAATTCGTGTCCAAGCAGGCGCAGTACCGCGCCGGCCTGGCGCTGCAACGCCAGGAAATCAACATGTCCGAGCCGCTGGTGGCCCAGGGGGCGGTGTCGCCGGTGGAAGTGCTGCGGCTCAAGCGCGCCGAGGTCGAGACCCGTGGGCAACTGGACGCCACGACGCTGGCGATCCCTCGTGCCGAGTCGGCGATCAAGGAAGTGCAGCGCAAGATCGACGAGACTCGCGGCAAGTTCCGCAGCGAAGCGCTGACTCAGCTCAACGAAGCTCGCACCGACCTGAACAAGGCCCAGGCCACCGGCAAAGCCCTGGAAGACCGGGTGAGCCGCACCCTGGTGACGTCGCCCGTGCGCGGCATCGTCAACAAGTTGTTGGTGAACACCATCGGCGGCGTGATCCAGCCCGGCAGTGACCTGGTGGAAGTCGTGCCGCTGGACGACACCATTCTGGTGGAAGCGAAAATCCGTCCCCAGGACATCGCCTTCCTGCACCCCGGCCAGGACGCCACGGTGAAATTCACCGCGTACGACTACACCATCTACGGCGGTATGAAAGCCAAGCTGGAACAGATCGGCGCCGACACCATCACCGATGAAGACAAGAAAACCACCTACTACGTCATCAAGCTGCGCACCGAACGTAGCCACCTGGGCACCGATGACAAGCCGCTGCTGATTATTCCGGGCATGGTGGCGTCGGTGGACATCATCACCGGCAAGAAAACCGTGCTCAGTTACCTGCTCAAGCCAATCATCAGGGCCCGGTCCGAGGCGCTGCACGAGCGGTAGCACCTCAGAGCTGACTCCCCAAACTGCCGATTTGTGGCTTGAGGGTTTGAGGACTTGAGGCTTTTGTGGCGGGGCGAGGGAGCTTGCTCCCGCTTGAGTGCGCACCGCTCATCGCTTTTTTGGGGCCGCTGCGCGCCCCAGCGGGAGCAAGCTCCCTCGCGAAGGCGGTTTGTCAGTCAATGTATATGTAGCTGCCCCGACGCATTCGCGAGCACATTTGGTTTTGCAACTCTAGCCAAAAGCCATATGGTTATTCGCTAACGGTATTTAAATTGCTGTTCTTATGCCTTTAAAGTCATCCCCCTGCGTACCTGCCGACCAATCGGCGCGCCGCACGACACAAACCAACACGGTTACGCCGTGAGTTTTGATCGACTGCGCGCCCATTGAAGCGCGCCGTGCGTGGGAGTGATGTATGCCAGCCGTCTCTTTTTCTCCAGATTCAAATGCCGCGAACAGCGCGCCGCAATCGTTCGAAATTCTCCCGTTCCGCGATGCCGTAGGCGTCGAGATCGTCGGGCTGGACCTGTCCCGCCCCATCAACGACCAGGATTTCACCCGAATCCACCGCGCCCACCTGGACTATCACGTCGTGGTGTTCCGCGACCAACGCATCACTCCCGAACAACAGATCGCCTTCAGTCGCCGCTTTGGCGTGCTGCAGATCCATGTGCTCAAGCAGTTCCTGCTGGCCGGGCATCCGGAAATCCTCATCGTCTCCAACATCATCGAAAACGGCCAATCCATCGGCCTGGGGGATGCCGGCAAGTTCTGGCATTCGGACCTTTCCTATAAAGAACTGCCCAGCCTCGGCTCGATGCTTCACGCCCAGGAGTTGCCGAGTGAAGGCGGTGACACGTTGTTCGCCGACATGCACAAGGCCTGGGACGCTCTGCCCGAAACGTTGCGTCAAGCGGTCGAGGGCCGTTCGGCGGCGCATTCCTACACCGCGCGCTACAGCGAAAACAAATTCGAAGGTAACTGGCGCCCGACGTTGACGCCTGAGCAACTGGCCCAGGTGGCCGAAGTCGTGCATCCGATCGTGCGCACGCATCCGGAAACCGGGCGCAAGGCGTTGTTCGTCAGCGAAGGCTTCACCACCCGCATCGTCGGCCTGCCGGAGGATGAAAGCAAAGCCATCCTGGCCGAGCTATATGCCCACAGCGTGCGGCCCCAGAACATCTATCGCCATCAATGGCAGCCCCATGACCTAGTGTTCTGGGACAACCGCTCGCTGATCCACTTGGCCACCGGTTGCCCGAGCCATCTGCGCCGCAAGCTGTATCGCACCACCATCCAGGGCGACGCCCCTTTCTGATCGGCTGCGCAGCGCGCAAAGAGCCCGGAGGCTCATCATGTCCAAACGCATTGCTTTTGCACCGCTGGCCGCCGCCGTCGGCCTCGGCTTCAGTTTGCTCGTCAGCCGCCTGGTCGCGCCGGCCAGCGCCCACGCCGAGGGCGAGATTCGGATCGCCGAGCAGTTCGGCATCGTCTACCTGTTGCTGAACGTGGTCCGCGACCAGCAATTGATCGAGAAACACGGCAAGCAAGAGGGCATCGATATCAAGGTCGACTGGACCCAACTGTCTGGCGGCGCGGCGGGTAATCCGGCCCATGACTGGAAGAACGCCATGAATCAGTTCGCGGTTTTGTACGGAGATCGATTTATCAGGCCGACCTGGTGAAAATAAAGGCCTGCCTGACGGCAGGCCATTACCGGCTCGCACACAAAAAATCTGACACTCTCGCTAATGGCTGTTCTCAATCCCCAGAAACGAAAAAACCGGCCGAAGCCGGTGTTTTCACCCCAACGGCCAGAGAATTTAATCTCTGCGTACGGGGTTGAGCAGTGAGCGACTCCTAAGTTGAAGAAATCACGAGGTCAACACTACCGTTGCCACAGAGATTTCCCTCTCTTCACCGCTACTCCCTTGACGCCCCCCACCGCTGTCGTAGACTCCGCCCATCCGTCAGGGAGTAACGGTCATGCGACGTTTGAGTAGTTGGGTTGTGGGATTGGCCTTTGTAACGTGCGGGGTCCAGGCGCAAACGCCGGCTTTCGACGATCCGTTGCTTGAGAGCAACGTGTCGGCCAGTGCGCCTGGCAATGAGGCGCGAGGGGTGCTTCGAGCGCGGGATCAGGCGGTGCTGGCCAGCGAGTTGGCCGGGCGGATTGTCGAGTTGCCGTTCAGTGAGGGCGAGTCGTTCAAGAAGGGCGACACCCTGGCGCGTTTCGATTGCTCGGCCTATCAGGCCCAGCTCAATGCGGCCCAGGCCGCCAGCCGTGGTGCGGGTGAAGAGCTGGCGCATAACCGGCAGTTGGCGGCGTTGAAATCCGTTGGGCGTTTCGAGGTGTCGCGGGCCGAAGCCCGGCTCAGCGAGGCCCAGGCGCAGTCCCAGGTGTATCAGGTCCAGGTCAAGCGCTGCAGCGTGATCGCCCCGTTCGACGGGCAAGTGGTGGCGCGCAAGGTCCAGCGTTATGAAAGCGTCGCGGCCGGTGCGCCGTTGCTGGACGTGGTCGACAACCGCACCCTGGAGATTCACCTGCTGGTGCCTTCCCGCTGGATGGACAGGCTCAAGCCCGGCCAGCCCTTCACCTTTGTCCCCGATGAAACCGGCAAGCCGTTGCAAGCGACGGTCAAGCGCCTGGGCGCGCGTATCGACGAGGGTAGCCAGACCCTGCTGCTGGTGGCGAACGTGCCGGATGCCAGCGGCTTGCTGTCGGGCATGAGCGGCACGGCGCGTTTCGCGGAGCTCAAGTGAACGCGCCGATTTCAGGCAGCGCCGAGCAGGTGTTTGCCCGCTTCCTCGACCTTGAGCGCCAGACACGGGCAGCGCGGACACCGGCACAATTGAGCTACAGCCTCGTCAACGACGGCCAGGCCCTGTTCGGGTTTCGCCACGTTGCGTTATTGATTGCCGGCAAGGTCCAGGCCGTGACCGGCGTCAGCACCGTGGAGCCGAATGCGCCGTTCGTGGCGTTTGTCGAGCAGGCTGTGGCGCAATTGTTCAAACAGGGCCTGTTGAATCAGGCCCGAGTGATTGCCGCCGATGGGGTGAGCGAATCCGTCCGGGCAGACTGGCACAGCCTGTCGGCCGGACAAGTGTTCTGGCTGCCGTTGATCGATCATCAGGGCCAGGTGTTCGGCGGTTTGTGGCTAGCTCGCGACCTGCCTTGGACTCCTCCCGAACAAGTGCTGCTGTCGCAGCTGGGCGACACCTACAGCCATGCGTGGCTGGCGCTGCAACCGCGCAAGCCGTGGCGCCTGCGCTGGACGCGCAAGCGCCAGGTCGCCCTGGTGGCGGTGTTGCTGCTGGGCTTGCTAATCCCTGTGCGCCAGTCGGTGTTGGCCCCGGCCGAAGTGGTGCCGCTGGGCGGACAGGTGGTGGCGGCGCCGTTGGATGGCGTGATCGCCGAGTTCCTGGTCAAGCCCAACCAGACCGTCAAGAACGGCGACCTGCTGCTGCGTTTCGAAAGCACCAGCCTCAAGGCCCAGGCCGATGTGGCCGAACGTGCGCTGGGCGTGGCCGAGGCGGAACTCAAGGCCAACTCTCAGCGCTCGTTTGCCGATGCGGAGTCGAGTTCGAAGATTGACTTGCTGGCCGCCCGCGTCGAACAGAAACGCGCCGAGCACAACTACGCGCTTGAGCTGCTCAAGCGCAGCGAAGTACGTGCCGAGCGGGACGGCATCGCGGTGTTCGCCGATGCTGAGCGCTGGCTTGGCAAGCCCGTGCAAACCGGCGAGCGGCTGATGGAAATCGCCGATCCGAACCAGGCCGAGTTGCGTATTGAGTTGGCGGTGGGCGACGCGATTGCCCTGGAGCCCGGTGCGCAAGTGGCGTTGTTTCTCGACAGCGACCCGTTGCAGCGACACCTGGCCTGGCTCGAGCGCTCGGCCTATGAAGCGCAGCCTACCGCCGCCGGGCAACTGGCGTATCGGTTGGATGCGCGTTTCGATGCTCAAGCGCCGCGTATCGGCCTGCGGGGCACGGCGAAGGTCTTCGGCGACCGCGCGCCGCTGGCGTTGTACCTGTTGCGTCGGCCACTGGCCGGCTTGCGCCAGAGCGTAGGCCTGTAGTATGGCGCTGCCGAGCCTGCGGCCGGACCTGCAACTGTCCCCGGCGGCGCCGGACCCGGACGGTTCGCCGCAGTGGACCTTGGCCGATCCGGTGCGTGGGCGCTATTTCAAGCTTGGCGCGGCGGCGATGCGCATGTTGCGGCACTGGTCCCTGGGTGATCCGCAGCAGGTGCTGCAGGCCGCGAACCGCGAGCCGGGCCTGCCACTCAATGGTGAATCGCTGGAGCAGTTGCTGGGCTTCTTGCGCGGCCATGATCTGATCAGCGCGATGGACCCGCAACAGCGCGACAGCTACCTCTTCAAGACCGCCGCGCAGCGCCAGAGCCTATGGCAGATCTTGCTGCATCAATACCTGTTTTTTCGCATTCCGCTGTGGCGACCGGACGCTTTTCTCAATCGTGCCTGGCCCTGGTTGGCGCGGTTTGGCCCCGGGATCCTGCGCTATGGCCTGCCGCTGACCCTGGGCGTCGGCATCTTCCTGGTGTCGCGGGACTGGCAGCGTTTTATCGCCACGTTCCCGCATTTGTTCAGCCTGGGTGGTGCGTTGGCGTTCGGGGTGGCGTTGCTCTTCGCCAAGCTGTGCCACGAATTTGGCCATGCCTTCATGGCCAAGCGCGCGGGCTGTCGTGTGCAAAGCATGGGCGTGGCGTTCATGGTGCTGTTGCCAATGTTCTACACCGACGTCAGCGACGCCTGGCGGATCAATGATCGCCGCGCGCGGTTGCTGATCGGTGCCGGCGGGGTCCTGGCCGAACTGCTACTGGCGTGCATCGCGCTGCTGGCCTGGTCGCTGCTGCCCGACGGGCCGGCGCGCACCGCGGCGTTCATGCTCGCCAGCGCCACCTGGATCACCACGTTGATCATCAACCTGAACCCCTTCATGCGCTTCGATGGATATTTCCTGCTCAGTGATTTCTGGGCGGTGGATAACCTTCAGGGCCGTGCGTTCGCCCTGTGCCGCTGGCGCCTGCGCGAAGCCTTGTTCGGTTATGGCGCGGCTGCACCGGAACCCTGGTCGCCGAAGATGCGTCGTCGTTTGCTGGTGTGGGGCTATGGCTCCTGGCTGTGGCGGGCGCTGTTGTTTTTCGGGATTGCCCTGGCGGTCTATCACCTGTTCTTCAAGGTGCTGGGCATTTTTCTGATGATGGTGGAATTGGCGTGGTTCATTTTTATGCCCATCGTGAATGAATGGCGGCAATGGTGGAGTCGTCGTGAGCAAGCCCATGGTGCTCGGGTGTTCCTGAGCGGCCTGGTCGTGCTGGCGGTGCTGTTGGTGCTGTTGCTGCCTTGGCGCAGCGCGGTGGAAGTGCCGGCCATGCTCGAGGCCGGGCGCGCCAGTGCCTTGCATGCGCCGGTGGCGGCGCGGGTCAAGCAGGTGAATGTGCACGATGGCCAGACCGTGGCCCAGGGCGATGTGTTGATTGAGCTGGCGTCGCCGGACATGGCGTCGCGCCTGGCCATCGTGCGTCGGGAAATCCAGATCCAGCAGTTGCAGATGCGCCGTCAGGCCGGGCGCAGCGAAACCGCTGCCGATGCTGGCATCATCGAGCAGCAACTGGCCGAAGCGGTGGCCGAGTACCGCGGCCTGGTCGCCCAGCGCGAACGGCTGTTGTTGCGCGCACCCCATGCCGGTCAGGTGCGCGATTTGATGCCGCAGCTGGCGGTAGGGCGCTGGCTGTCACCGACGCAGGCGCTGGCGCGGGTGGTGCAGACCGATTCGCGGTTGCGCGGCTACCTGACCGAAGCCGAGCTTTGGCGGGTCGCGCCGGGCGCTACGGGGCGGTTCATTGCTGACGATCCGATGCACACCTCCATTGCTGTGCAACTGAATGAAATCGATACCAATGGCGTGGCCTGGGTCGAACAGCAAGCGTTGACGTCTGACCATCACGGGCCGATTGCGGTGCGCCGCGACTCGCAGCAACGGGCCGAGCCGGTGCAGGCGCAATACGGCGTGCGCCTGAGTGCGGTGGACGACACGTCGGCCCCGGTGCAACCGCTGCGTGGTGTGGCGGTGTTGCAGGGCAAGGGCGAGTCGGTGTTGGGAGCGGCCTGGCGCCGGTTGGCGGCGTTGGGTGTCAGGGAAAGCGGGTTCTAAGGGGCGAGCATGGATTCAGTGGCAGCAGAGGGATTGGTGGTGCGTCCATCGCGGGTCAGTGATGGGCCGTTCTTGCAGGGCCTGTACCAGGCGGCGCGACCGGACCTGCAATGGATCGATGGCGAGCATGAACAGGTGCAGCAGGTGATTGCCCAGCAGTTCCAGGTGCAGGAGCAGGGGTTGGGCGAAAATTTCCCCAACGCTATGCATTACGTCGTGGAAAAACTCGGCACCGCCATCGGCGCCTTGAGCACGGATTTCGGCCCCAATGAAATTCGCGTGCTGTACCTGGCCTTCATCCCCCAGGCGCGTGGGCAGGGGTATGGCCGGGCGGTGTTGCAAGGGGTGCAGAAAGCCGCGCAGCAGATCCGTTGCCCGGTGGCGACCGTGGTCTGGAGCAGCAACCCCCACGCCCGCCGGCACTACCTGGCGCTGGGTTTCGAAGTGCAAGAGCGCAACCCGGCAGCGGAGCGGTTGGTCTGGTATCCGAAAGGGGACTGAGCGTCCCCTGTAGTCCTGTGCGAGCTTCCATCCATCCGTAACCCGTGGCGAGGGAGCTTGCTCCCGCTCGGCTCTGTAGGTGCTGGCGCAGCCTGCGATCTTTTGATCTTTCGCTCCAGACTCAATTGGCAGTGAAAAGATCGCAGCCTCGCTTCACTCGTCAGCTCCTACAGATCCAGTGGGAGCAAGCTCCCACAGTTTGAAATGAGTCCAGTCAGTTAAACGCGATGTAAAAATATCCCAGCGCTGGATCCCGTCCCATGGGCGGTATGCGTGACACGAACACCCCTTCGATCTTGCCCAGTTCCGGCACTTCCAACCCACAGAGCCCGTCGACGAACGCCGTACTTTCCAGGCTGTTGAACTCGACGCTGAAGGGCATGCGCTCGGTGTTTGGCATCTTCGCCCGAGGTGTTTCTTCGAGGGTTTCGAAGCGCACCGGTAGGCAACTGCCGTCGGGCAGGATCAGGCTGCCGGTCTGGCCCAGCAGCGGTTGGAAATGGCGGCTATGAACCTGTTGCAGCATGTCGACACTCCAAAAGGCCGGAGGACCGCAGCCCTCCGGCGGTTCATCAGTTACGGGACGGGAAGTAGCCTTGAAGGGCGATGCTGAAATTGATGGCCAGGAAGGGGTTCATGACCGCCATGGGCATGCTGTTGCCCGTGGCGGACACCGAGCCGCTGACCGCGGTGGTCACGCCTTGCAGCGGCACTGGCGAAGCGCCTATCTGGTCGGAATAGATCGCCGCTGCGCCCGGCCCGGTGCCCGAAGTGCCGATGAACGAGTTGGTGCCCGTAGGGGTGGTCACCGGGTTGCTGGCCGGGTTGGCCAACTGCAGGGTGGTCGAGGCAGTGATGCCCGTGAGCGTGTGGGTGTGGTTGGGCAGGTTATTGATCGTGGCGCTGACGTTTTCGGTGCCGGAGATTTCACCGATGACGCGCGGGGTCAGGCCCGGGCCATTACCTTGGCCCAAGGGTAGGCGACCTTGAAGGTTGGGTAGCAAGAAGGTGGTCTGGCCGTTGCCGCCGTACGTTACGCCGATCAGGGCGAACAGGGTCTGGTATTGGGAAAGGGAAAGTGTCTGCCCGTTGCATAGGGCCCAATCCCTGGGCGCAAAGTTAAAGGCGAATGATTGGATAGTGCCGATGAATACTTCCATAGATTCCTCATCCCTCAGGTTATTGGTCTGGCGATGCCGGCAGGATTCTGGGAGAGAGGCTTCACTTCCTGGCCCGGTCATGCACGGCTGAGCGTAGACGCGGTTGTTTCATTTTGCCGGGTGAAGGAAGGGTGAAAATATTTCCAGTGCGCTTAATCGATTCACGCATGCCATTGGCCTGTACCGTCCATCTTTTTTACGGTTCAAGGTGAATTTGATATCAAAGTACTACTAGTCGGCGATTATTTCCTCGGCTACGCTTGGCGATACAAAGGGACTACAAACAGGTGAAGGGATTGTCGCAGTTTCACTTTATCTCCGGTTTACCGCGCTCAGGCTCGACCCTGCTTTCTGCCATTTTGTTGCAGAACCCGCGCTTTCATGCCGGCATGACCAGTCCCGTTGGCACGCTGTTCAGCAGCGTCTTGCAGCAATGCAGCGCCGGCAGCGAGTTCGGTTCGGTGATCGACACCGACCTGCGCCGCCGCCTGCTGCGCGGTCTGTTCGACTCCTACTACGCCGACAAATCCGATAAGCCGGTCATCTTCGATACAAATCGCCAGTGGTGTGCCCGCTTGCCCGCCCTGCAGGACCTGTTTCCCCAGGCCAAGACCATCGCCTGTGTGCGTAACGTTGCCTGGATCCTCGATAGCCTGGAGCGGCTCTACCGCGCCAACCCCTTTGAAAACACCAAGCTGTTCAATGACGATGACGAGCGCAACACCGTCTACAGCCGCTGCGAGACCCTGGCTCAGCGCAACCGCCTGGTGGGTTTCGCCTGGACCGCGCTCAAAGAGGCCTACTACGGTGAGAACGCCGAGTCGCTGCTGATCGTTGATTACGATTTGTTGAGCCAGGCCCCGGAGCGGGTGATGCGCCTGGTGTACGAATTCATCGGCGAACCCTGGTTCGAACACGATTTCAATCACTTGACCTACGACGCACCGGCCTTTGACCAGGCCCTGGGCGTTGCCGGCCTGCACAAGGTCAAGCCCAAGGTCGCGCCGCAAGCCCGGCGGACCTTGTTGCCGCCGGATCTGTTTGAAAAGTATGCCGAGTTGTCGTTCTGGTGCGATGGATCTGCAAGCGCCGCCAATGTCATTCGTATGAAAACCGATGCCGCCGTCAGCTGACTGCGGTTTTTTTTCATTTGCGTTCAAAAAGTTCGAGTCCAGGTGATCGTCATGTGGTGGAGCAAAGGCAAATCGCGGGTAACCGAGGGCACACAAGCCCTGGCATCGCCAATGATCATGTCCCTGGAGCCGCGAATGCTATTCGACGGCGCGGTGGCGGCAACCGTGGCCGATGCCGCGCAGCCGGACGCCCATCCCACCGCCGAGGCGACCAAGGCGCCCACGACGGATCAGCCAGTCGACAGCCATGCTCCCCAGGGCCAGGTCGATGCCACCCAGGCCGCCGTGCCGGGCAAGACCGTGGTGTTCGTCGATTCCCGGGTCAAGGATTCCGCCAGCCTGCTCGAAGGTGTGGCGCCCGGTACCCAGGTCGTGCAGCTGGATGCCAGCAAGGACGGCTTGCAACAGATCGCCGATTACCTGGACACCCACCAGGGCATCAGCTCGGTGCAGATCATCGCCCACGGTAACGCCGGTGATTTGTGGCTGGGCAACAGCTACCTGTCGGCGGATAACGTCCAGGCGCGCAGCGAAGTGCTCGCGCAGATCGGCCAGGACATGAACGCTGGCGGCGATATCCTGATCTATGGCTGCTACACCGCCGAAGGCGAGCGTGGCTTGAACCTGGTCGATTCATTGGCGCAGTTGACCGGCCGCGACGTGGCGGCGTCCAACGACCGCACTGGCCTGGGCGGCGACTGGGACCTGGAAATTGCCACTGGCAACATCGAAAGCGCCAACGTGCTGTCGAGCAAGGCCATGAGCGAGTACCAATGGGGCCTGGCCACCTGGACCGCTACCAACAACCTCAATAGCGGCGTGGGCTCCCTGCGCGCCGCCTTGTCGTCTGCACAGAGCGGCGATATCGTCACCTTCAATGCCAGCATGACCGTCGCGCTGACCCAGGTGCTGGTCGTCGACAAGAACGTCACCATCGATGGTGACCTCAACAACGACAACGTGGCCGATGTGACCCTGGATGGGCAATACCGCACCCAGATCATCAACGTGACGTCGGGGACCACCGCGACCCTCGATGGCCTGGTGATTACCCGGGGCATGGTGGCAGGCAACGGTGGTAACGGCGGCGACGATGCGCTGGTGTCCCAGGGCGGTGGTATCTACAACGCCGGCACCTTGACCCTTAGAAACGTCACAGTGACCGCAAACGCCGCTTCGGGCGGTGGTGGTGGCGGTGGTGTAACGCCGCAGTACGCCGGCGGCGGCGGTGGTGGCGGTGGCGCGATCACTGGGGGTACCGGTGGCAAGGGCGGCAATACGCTCAACTCCTCGGGCGCCAACGGCACGCCCGGACAGGGCGGCGCGGGCGGCGGTTTCTTCAACATTGGCGGGCGCGGCGGTTCCACTAGCGGTGGCGCGGGCGGTGCGGCTTATCCGGGCTACAGCACCGGTTCGGCCGGTGGCACGGCCACCAGCGGTGGCTTGTCCATCGGCGGTGGCGGCGGTGGCGACGGCTATAACGACATCGGCGGCGCCGGCGGCGGCGCGGCGGGGGGGATCTATAACGATACCGGCGCAACCCTGCGGATCATCGGCAACTCGGTCATCTCCAACAACGTCGGCGCGGGTGGCGGCGGCGGCGGCGGTGGTGCCGGTGGTGGTTATCTCCAGGCGGGTGGTGCCGGTGGTGTCGGTGTCGGCGCCATCTGGAACAAAGGCTCGATCCTGATCACGGCCGCCAACTTTGCCGCCCTGGCCGGTAACGTCGGCGGCAGCGGCGTGGGCGGGACCAGCGCCGGCAGCGCTGGTGTTTCGCCGGCGTCGGTGGCCAACGTCTACGGCGATGGCGGCACGATCAACACCAACTATACGCCGGACGAGACGCCGCCCACCGCGACCGTCGTCGTGGCCAATACCAACCTGAACTCCGGTGGCACGTCGCTGGTGACCATCACCTTTTCCGAAGCCGTGACCGGTCTTACCGCGGCGGACCTGACGGTGCAGAACGGCAGCGTCGGCACCTTGACCAGTGGCGATGGCGGCATCACCTGGACCGGCACGCTGACCGCGGCCAGCAACATCGCCGACACCACCAACATCATCACCCTGAACAACACCGGCGTTGCCGACCTGGCCGGCAATGCCGGCGTGGGCACCACCGACTCGAACAATTACATCGTCAACGACACCGTGGCGCCCACGGCGTCCATCGTGGTGAGCGACACTGCCCTCAGGATTGGCGAGACCTCCACGGTCACCATCACCTTCTCCGAGGCCGTTTCCGGCTTTACCACGGCCGACATGACGGTGGCCAACGGTACGCTCAGCGGCCTGAGCAGCGGCGACGGTGGCATCACTTGGACGGCCACGCTGACGCCGGATGCGGCGACCACCGATACCTCCAATCTCATTGTCCTGAACAATACGGGCGTGGCGGACCTCAATGGCAACGCCGGCGTGGGGACGACCAACTCCAACAACTACGCCGTCGACACGCAACGCCCGACCGCCACCATCGTGGTGTCTGACACCGCGCTGCGCGTCGGTGAAACCTCCGTGGTGACCATCACCTTCACCGAGGCCGTGAGTGGTTTCACCACCGCCGATCTGACGGTCGCCAATGGCACGGTCACCGGCCTGAGCAGCAGTGACGGTGGTATCACCTGGACCGGGACGCTCACACCAAGTGCCAGCGTCAACGACACCAGCAACCTGATCACCCTGGATAACACCGGCATTGCCGACCTGTCTGGAAACGCCGGCAGCGGTATCACCGACTCCAACAACTACGCCATCGACACGCTGCGCCCGACCGCCACCATCGTGGTGGCCGATACCGCGCTGAACATCGGCGAAACCTCGTTGGTGACGATTACCTTCAGCGAGGCCGTGACCGGTTTCACCCTGGCCGACCTGACGGTGGCCAACGGCAGCCTGAGCGGGCTGAGCAGCAGCGACGGCGGCATTACCTGGACCGCGACGCTCACCCCGAGCGCCAGCGTCAGCGATGCCACCAACCTGATCATCCTGGCCAATACCGGTGTGGCGGACGCGGCGGGCAACACCGGCAGCGGCACCACCAGCTCCAACAACTACGCGGTCGACACGCTGCGGCCAACCGCTAGCATCGTTGTAGCCGACACCTCCCTGAGCGTTGGCGAAACCTCCCTGGTGACCATCACCTTCAACGAGGCGGTGACAGGCTTTACCACCGCCGACCTGACGGTCGCCAACGGCACGGTCACTGGCCTGAGCAGCGGCGACGGCGGCATCACCTGGACCGGCACGCTCACGCCAAGTGCCAGCGTCAGCGACACCAGCAACCTGATCACCCTGGATAACACCGGCGTTGCGGACGCGGCGGGCAACGCCGGCAGCGGCACCACCGACTCCAACAACTACGCCATCGACACCGCGCGTCCGACCGCCACCATCGTGGTCGCCGACACGGCCATCGCCGTTGGCGAAACATCGGTGGTGACGATCACCTTCAGCGAGCCCGTGACGGGTTTCACCCTGGCGGACCTGAGCGCCGTCAACGGCAGCCTGAGCGGCCTGAGTACCAGCGACAACATCACCTACACCGCGACCTTCACGCCAAGCGTTGGCATCAGCGATGCCACCAACCTGATCACGCTCGATAACACTGGCGTGGTGGACGGCGCGGGCAATGCCGGCAGCGGCACCACCGATTCCAACAACTATGCCGTTGACACCCAGCGTCCGACCGCCACCATCGTGGTGGCTGACACGGCGCTGAGCGTCGGCGAAACCTCGCTGGTGACCATCACCTTCTCCGAAGCGGTGACGGGTTTCGACAATTCGGACCTGAGCGTGGCCAACGGCACGCTGAGTGCGGTCAGCAGCAGTGATGGCGGCATCACCTGGACCGCCACCTTCACCCCGGCCCTCGGGGTCAGCGACACGTCCAACGTGATCACCTTGAACAACACCGGCATCAGTGATGTGGCGGGCAACACCGGCACTGGCACCACCGATTCCAACAACTACCAGGTCGACACCAACGTGCCGACGGCGACCATCGTGATTGCCGATACCACGTTGAGCATCGGCGAGACGTCGTTGGTCACCGTGACCTTCAACTCGGCGGTCAGCGGGTTCGACAATTCGGACCTGACCGTCAGCAATGGCACGTTGAGCAACGTGTCGTCCTCCGACGGCGGTGTCACCTGGACGGCCACGTTCACGCCGAGCGTCAGCATTTCCGATACCAGCAATGTGATCACCCTGGACAATACCGGCTTGATCAACGGCGCGGGCAATGCGGGCGTGGGCACCACAGACTCCAACAACTACACCGTCGATACGGTGCGGCCAACCGCGACCATCGTCGTGGCCGACACCGCCATAGCCGCCGGCGAGACCTCCGTGGTGACCATCACCTTCAACGAGGCCGTGACCGGTTTCACCTTGGCCGACCTGACGGTGGCGAACGGCAGCCTGAGTGGGCTGAGCAGCAGCGACGGCGGCATCACCTGGACCGCGACCTTCACGCCAACCGGTGGCGTCACGGACACCAGCAACGTCATCTCGCTCAACAGTGGCGGCATCGTTGACGTGGCAGGCAACGCCAATGTTGGCACCACCGACTCCAACAACTACGCGCTGGACACCGAACGTCCGACCGCAACGATCGTGCTGGCCGATTCCAACCTCAGTGTCGGCGAAACCTCGTTGGTGACCATTACTTTCAGCGAGGCCGTGACCGGTTTCACCAACGCTGACCTGAGCGTTGCCAACGGCACCCTCAGTGCCGTCAGCAGTAGCGATGGCGGCCTGACCTGGACGGCGACCTTCACGCCAACCCTCGGCGTGCGGGATACATCCAACCTGATCGTCCTGGACAATACCGGGGTGAGTGACGCGGCGGGCAATACCGGAACCGGCACCACCAACTCGGCCAACTACGCGATCGACACGCAGGTGCCGACGGCGACCATCGTGGTGGCCGACACGTCCCTGAGCATCGGTGAAACCAGCCAGGTGACCATCACTTTCAATGAAGCGGTGAGCGGTTTTGATAACAGCGACCTGACCATCAGCAATGGTACGTTGAGCAACGTGTCGTCCTCCGACGGTGGCATCACCTGGACGGCCACGTTCACGCCGAACGCGAGCATTGCCGATACCAGCAACCTGATCACCCTGGACAACACCGGTGTCATCAACATTTCAGGCAATGCGGGTGTCGGCACCACCGACTCAAACAACTACGCCATCGACACCGTGCGGCCAACGGCGACCATCGTCGTCGCCGACACTGCCATTGCCGCTGGCGAGACTTCGCTGGTGACCATTACCTTCAACGAGGCCGTCACCGGCTTCACCAGCGCCGATCTGAGCGTGGCCAACGGTACGCTCAGCGGTTTGAGCAGCAGTGACGGCGGCCTCACCTGGACCGCGACCTTCACGCCAACCGCTGGCATCACCGACACCAGCAACATCATCACCCTGACTAACAGCGGCGTCGCCGACCTGGCGGGCAACGCGGGCAGCGGTACCACCGATTCGAACAACTACAGCGTCGACAGCCAGCGTCCGACCGCCACCATTGTGCTAAGCGATTCGCAGTTGAAACCGGGTGAAACCGCGCAGGTGACCATCACCTTCAGCGAGGCGGTGACCGGGTTTACCAACGCTGACCTGAGCGTTGCCAACGGCACCCTGAGCGCCGTCAGCAGCAGCGATGGCGGCCTGACCTGGACCGCGACCTTCACGCCGACCCTGGGCGTGACCGACACCAGCAACCTGATCACCCTGGACAATACCGGCGTGAGCGATGCGGCCGGCAATACCGGGACAGGCACCACTGATTCGGCCAATTATGTGGTCGAGACGCAGGTACCGACGGCCACGATCGTGGTGGCCGACAGTGCGCTGCAGATAGGGGAAACCTCGCAGGTCACTATTACGTTCTCGGAAGCGGTGAGCGGTTTCGACAACAGCGACTTGACCATCAGCAACGGCACGCTCAGCAATGTGTCGTCCACCGACGGCGGCATTACCTGGACGGCCACGTTCACGCCGAGCGCCAGCATCACCGACACCAGCAACCTGATCAGCCTGGACACCAGCGGTGTGGTCAACGTTTCGGGCAACAGCGGTGTCGGCGTGGTGGACTCCAACAACTACGCGATCGACACGGTTCGCCCTGGCGCCACCATCACCGTGGGCGATACCAGCCTGGGCATCGGCCAGAGCACCACCGTGACCATCCGCTTTACCGAGGCCGTGTCCGGTTTCGATTTGTCGGATCTCAGTGTCGCCAATGGCGTGTTGTCCAACCTTGCCAGCAGTGACGGTGGCCTGACCTGGACCGCGACCCTGACGCCGACTGCGGGCGTCAACGATGCCACCAACCTGATCCTGCTCGACGCCAGCAATGTGCAGGACCTGGCCGGCAACGCCGGCGTGGGCATCGCGATTTCCGCCAACTACGCGCTCGACGCCACCCGGCCGACGGCAACCATCGTGGTCGCCGACCCGAACCTGACGGTGGGCGAGACGACCCAGGTGACCTTCACCTTCAGCGAAGCGGTGACGGACTTTGACCTGTCGGACCTCAGCGTCACCAACGGCGAACTGACCAACCTGACCACCAGCGATGGTGGCAAGACCTGGACAGCAACGTTCACGCCAACGGTGAGCCTTACCGACCCGAGCAACTTCATTGCCCTGGACACGAGCAACGTCAGTGACCTGTCGGGCAACGCCGGGGCCAGCGTGGCGGTGTCCAACAACTATGCGATCGACACCGTGGTGCCCAACGATGTGAAGCCGCCGCCGGACTTCCTGACCGCCGACCCGGTCACGGTCACTCCTCCGTCCGAGGTGCCGTTGCAACCGATCGTCTTTACACCGCCGACCGGCAACCTGGGGTCGCCACTGGGCTTCCCAGCGCTGTTCGAGCAACGGGACGTGGGCGGGGGCCTGCGACCGATTGGGGATATTTTCATCAACCATGGCGCACTGGCGCCGAGCTACATCGCCCAGGTGTTCGGCAATGACGCCTCCGGTGATGGCGCCGGCCAAGGGTTCCTGGGCTTTGGTGGTGGTGATGGCGGGGTGTTTGGCAGCAGCACGCTTTCGACCCTGTTCAACCAGGACTCCGGCTCCGAGGGCGAATCAATGGACGCCTTCGGCAGCCAGTCGATGCAGGGCGATGGTGTGTCCCAAGGCCTGCGCGGGATGTTCGGGGCGCCAACCCTGGGTCAACAACTGCAACAGCTCAAGGACACTGAACAACGTCAGGTCGACAGCCTGGCAACCGCGTTACGACAGGTCGGCATCAGCCAAGTGCAGGCTTGAATTCTAAATATATTGGGGCAGTCAGGGGCAATCCAGGGAATGAATAGAAGTCAGAAGTTATTCGGAATGAGTTTGCTGGCGTTGGTGGTGAGTGGTTGTGCGGTCACTAGCGATCCGATCGAGCGTAGCGTCAGCGAACAGCGCGCTCGAACCGACCTGCAGAATATGTACAAGGATCAGGAGCCGCTCAGCGGCCCGCTGACCCTGCACCAGGCCATGGCCCGGGCAGTGAAGTACAACCTCGAAGGTCGCTTGAAGATCATGGAGGAAGCCCTGGCCAAGCGTCAGTTGGACCTGGCCAGTTTCGACATGCTGCCGCGCATGGCCCTGGACGCCGGGTATGTGGGTCGCAACAACGTCAACGCCTCCAGCAGCCAGAGCGTGGAAACCGGTACCCAGTCCCTGGAGCCGTCGACCTCCCAGGATCGCGACCGTGAGGTGGCTGACCTGACCATGGTCTGGAACGTGCTCGATTTTGGCGTCAGCTACATCAGCGCCAAGCAGGCCGGGGACCAGCGACTGATCGTGCAGGAGCGCCGGCGCAAGGTGATCAACACCATCGTCCAGGACGTGCGTTCGGCCTACTGGCGCGCCATGGCCGCCGAGCGCCTGCTCAAGCAGATCGACAGCCTGATGGTTCGGGTCGAGGCGGCGCGCGACAACAGCCAGAGCATGAGCGAACAGCGCATCGGTGACCCGGTGCAGGCCCTGGGTTACCAGCGCTCGCTGATCCAGGCCACCCGTCAACTGGAAGAGCAGCGCCGGGCGCTGTCCCTGGCCAAGACCGAACTGGCGACCCTGATCAACTTGCCTTTGGGTACCGAGCTGACCTTGGCGACCCAGGATGAATACGCCGTCCCGGAACTCAAGGTCGACCTGGCCCGTCTCGAACAGGAAGCCCTGGCCAGCCGTCCGGAACTGCGCGAGCAGGATTACCAGACCCGCATCACCGCCGCCGAAACCCGCAAGGCCATGCTGCGCCTGCTGCCGGGGCTGGAGTTTTCCGCCGGCGGGCATTACGACAGCAACTCGTTCCTGGTGGAACAGGGCTGGGCCGACTATGGCGTGAAAGTCACCTGGAACCTGTTCAACGTGATTTCCGCCCCGGCGGCCATCGACGTGGCCAAGGCCGGTGAAGAAGTGGCGTCGGCGCGGCGCCAGGCGATGTCGATTGCTGTATTGGCGCAGTTGTACGTGGCCAATGCCAACTATCGCGAAGCGCTGCGCCAGTTCAAGACCAGCCAGCAACTGGCGGACATCGACGGGCAGATTGTCGGTCAATTGCGCAACCGTCACCAGGCTGCCGGCATTGGCGAGCTGGATCTGATTCAGGGTGAACTGAACACCCTGCAGGCCGATCTGCGTCGGGACCTGGCCTACGCCGACCTGCGTAACGCTTACGGGCAGATTTTTGCCAGTGCCGGTCTCGACCCATTGCCAAACGAAGTGCAATCGACCGAAGTCCAGTCGATTGCCACAGCGCTGGCTAACCGTGAAGCAGCCTGGGCTCAGGGCGATATCACGGAGCCGACGACCGCCGCAGTGACTCAATAACCGGGCGCAGGCATGACGCGCCCGGCGTTTTCCCGGCTGCCAGTGTCGGTGAACCTGCCGTTGCTGTTGCAGGCACTGGCCGCCATTGAAGACGAGCGCTGGCAGGGGCATTTCAACCATGCCTATTACAGCGGCGACTGGAGTGGGGTGGCGCTGATTTCGGCGGCCGATGCCGTCACCGAGCTGTCGCCGGGGCGCGGTCAGCCCTTGCACCGCGCGCCTTGGTCAACGGATGGCCGCTGGCACGAAGCGTTGCGCGACTGGCCCCTGGAGATTGTTTCGGCCCGGCTGCTACGGCTCGGGCCCGACGGGTGCATCCACGAACATCGCGACTATGACCTGGGCGGGCCGGACGCCGACCTGCGCCTGCACGTGCCGCTGCTCAGCTCGCCTGGCGTGGACTTCTTTCTGGATGGGCAAATCATTGCGATGACGGCGGGCGAGTGCTGGTTTCTCGACTTGGCGCGGCCTCATCGGGTGGTGAATCGAAGTGCTCTTTCGCGGGTTCACCTGGTGCTCGATTGTCGCCCCGGACCGTGGCTGGCCCAGCAGATCGCCGATGGGCTGCCCACCACCCCCGCCGCGGGCGTCGGGCAAAGCGACTTTGTCCGCTTTCAGCAGCGCGTGGCAACCGATCCTGACCTCGCCCGCACCTTGCAGAGCCTGCGCGACCTCGACGCTTTCATTGAGTCGGCGCTGGCGCTGGGGGCCGAGCAAGGGCTTCATTTCACCCGGGAAGAATTGCGCGCTGCGATGCGCGCCGGTCGCCAGCAGTGGAGAAACCAGTGGAAGACCTGAACCTGCACGGCTGGCTGCCGATCCGCGTAGGGCAAGAGGCCGGGCAATGGTGGGTCGATTGGTGCTGGTTTGGCGACGCGCGACTGTCGCAGCCTTTTTTCGGCGACGCCGTGGAAGACGCCCTGCGCTTGCCCTTCAACCAGGCGTTCCACCGCCAGACACCCTTGGACGTGCTCGGTCAGTGGCAACGACAAAGCCCGGGTCTGGCGCCCAGTGCGTTCATTTTTCATGCTTCCCGCTGCGGCTCGACATTGATCAGCCAGATGCTTGCCCAGTTGGACGACCACATCGTCATCTCGGAACCGCCGCCCCTGGATACCCTGCTGCGCAGTGATTTGCCACCGGCCGAGCGGTGCGTGGCACTCAAGGGTTTGATGTCGGCCTACGGGCAGCGCCGCCGAGGTGTGGAGCAACGCCTGGTGGTCAAGCTCGACGCCTGGAACATCGGTGAGCTGGCGCTGTTGCGAGAATGTTTTCCCGACACGCCTTGGCTGTTCCTGTACCGCGATCCCTTGGAAATCGCCGTCTCCCATCTGCGTCGTCCTGGCATGCACATGGTGCCGGGGATGATCGGGACGAGTGTCTTGGACGATGGCTTGCCGTTCAGTGGCCCGGAAGATTTCATCTCGCGCCGGGTGGGGCGGTTGTTGGCGACGGGCTTGGAACACTGTCAGGCATTGACCGCAATGGCGGTCAACTACACCGAGTTGCCCGAGGCGATGACGGGCCGGCTGGCGGCGTTTTTCCGCCTCGATGAGGCGCAATGCAGGCAAGTGTTCGCCGCCGTGGGGCAGCATGCCAAGCAGCCGGCGCAGGCGTTTGTCGGCGATAGCGAGGACAAGCGCCGGGAAGCTTCGGCGTTGTTGCGTGAGCGGGTCATGCGCTGGGCGCAGGGGCCTTATGAAACACTCGAAACATTGCACTGTGGCAAGGGGATTTAGCAAAACGTCGCCGCGCCCCACAGTGAGCAACGCATCAAGTTTTGTTGGGCGACAACTCCGCCATCCCCTTGAGCAATTCAATCGGCAAGGGGAAGACGATGGTGGAGCTTTTATCCCCGGCAATCGAGCCCAGCGTCTGCATGTAGCGCAACTGCATGGCGCCTGGCTGGCGACCGAGCATTTCGGCAGCCTGCATGAGTTTTTCCGAGGCTTGCAGCTCGCCTTCGGCGTGGATCACCTTGGCCCGGCGTTCCCGCTCGGCTTCGGCTTGTCGGGCGATGGCGCGGATCATGGATTCGTTGAGGTCCACGTGCTTGATCTCGACGTTCGCGACTTTGATGCCCCAGATGTCGGTCTGGGCGTCGAGCACCTGTTGGATATCGCTGTTCAATTGCTCGCGCTCGGCCAGCAGTTGGTCCAGGTCATGCTTGCCGAGGACCGCACGCAACGTGGTCTGGGCCAGTTGACTGGTGGCCATGAGGAAGTTTTCGACCTGGATGATGGCTTTCTGCGGATCGAGCACACGGAAATACAGCACCGCGTTGACCTTCACCGAGACGTTGTCGTGGGTGATCACGTCCTGGGCTGGCACGTCGAGGACAATGGTGCGCAGATCGACGCGGATCATCTGCTGCACCACCGGGATCAGCAGGATCAACCCCGGCCCCTTGACCTGCCAGAATCGACCGAGCTGAAACACCACTGCCCGTTCGTATTCACGCAGGATCCGGAATGTCGAAGCCGCCAGTGCGATCAACAGCAGCAACAGCAGCGTAAAACCGATTTGCATGCCCATCTCATACCCCTCCTGAGTCAGCGGCGGCTACTTCCAGCAGCAAACCCTTGCGTGCGATGACTCGCACCGCTTGCCCAGGCCGCAGCGGTGTTGCGCTTGCCACCTGCCAGCGTTCGCCTTCCAACTGGACCCAGCCATGATGATGATTGCCGGCCTGCAGCGCGGTCACTGCCGTGACGCTGCCCAACAGCGCGGCATCGCCGCTGACAGGCTGGCGCGGCCGTGTTTTCAATGCACGGACCAACAGGACGATCAGCAGCAGGGCGCTGACCAGGCCCAGGCCGAGCATCAGCGGAACCGGGACGTCGGCGTTGGTCAGGATGACCGCGCCGATCACACACAGGACAATCCCGCCCAGCCCCGCGACGCCATAATTGGGCAGGGCCGCCTCGAAGACCAGCAAGCTCACGCCAACGGCGATCAGCCAGAAACCCATGGGATCGGTGCCCGGCAGAACCGGGCCGTCGGCGCCGAACGCAGGCCCGCTGATCGCCAGCAGCGCAACCGTTAACCAATGAATGTTCACAGGATCCTCCGCAACGTGTATTCGTCGGGATGTTATCCAAAGTCTAGTCGAATCGAGGGCTGATTGAATTTTGATCAGTCTGGCGGTCGTCGAGGGGCTAGACTGCGGAGAAACACCCAGCCATCTCCATTATGTTCAGGAGGCCCGTATGGAACCCCCAATTCACCCTCTTTCCTCTTTATTCAAGCAACTGGGCTTGCCCGATGACGCTCAGGGCATTGATCAATTTATCACCAGCCATTCCCCCCTCAAGCCTGGGCTGCACCTGGCCGATGCGTTTTTCTGGAGCGAGAGCCAGCGGCAAATGCTGCGCGACGAAATCCTCGAGGATGCGGACTGGGCGGAAGTGATAGACCAGTTGGATGTGTTGTTGCGCAAGGGGCGTAGCGAGTGAGGCACATACCAAGCCTATGCGGGCTTGCTCGCGAATGCGTCGTGTCAGGCAACATCAGTGTCAACTGATCCACCGCTTTCGCGAGCAAGCCCGCTCCCACAGAGATGCTCGCTTATTCTTTATTTGCATTAACAAATAGCTTCTTATTCCTTAAACAATATAGCTCTCCTCCCTATACTCGTCCGGGAACAGACACGCAGGAGAGCCCCCCATGCGCAACGAATCGATTCGCTACCTGATTGTGCCGGGCTGGCAAGGATCGCCGCAAAATCATTGGCAAACCCACTGGCAGAACAGCCTGCCCAACAGCGCCAGGGTCGAGCAGGCCGACTGGGTCACGCCCCGGCGTGAAGACTGGGTCGCGGCGTTGGCCGAGGCCGTGGCCGCCGACAGCACGCCAGTGATCCTGATTGCCCATAGCCTGGGCTGCATCACGGTGGCCCATTGGGCCGCCACCGCGCCGGTGCAGTTTCTGCGGCAGGTGCGTGGGGCGTTGCTGGTGGCGCCGGCGGATGTCGAGCGGCCGACCTGTGTTCCGGCGCTGCGCAACTTCGCGCCGATTCCCACCGCTTTGTTGCCGTTCCCAAGCCAAGTGGTCAGCTCTGACAACGACGCCGCCGTGAGCGCCCCGCGCGCCCTGGCGCTGGCGCGCAACTGGGGGGCCGAGGCCGGGATCCTGGCCGGGGCCGGGCATATCAATGTGAAGTCCGGTCACCAGCGTTGGGAGCAGGGTTTCGCTTACCTCTATCGCCTGCAAAACCGCATGGAGCATCACGCCCTGCGCCGCGCCTGAATGTTTAGCGCCCGCCGTCTCCCGGCGGTCTGGGCGGGAGCTTGTCATGAGTTTGCATGAAACCTTCGGTCAGCCGTTGCTGACCTTTCCCGATGCGGAAAAAAGCCCCCTGAGCATTCGCGCCAAGGCGCTGGTGTTCGTCGACCCTCGTTCGCGGCAGTTGCGCCAGGCGTTGGAGCAACTGGCGCCCCGGGCGATCTCGGTGCTGATACGCGGCGAAACCGGTAGCGGCAAGGAACTGCTGGCCCGGCATATCCACCGTGAAAGTGATCGCGGCGGGTTGTTTGTGTCGGTCAACTGCGGCGCCATCAGCCCGACCTACGCCGACGCCGAACTGTTCGGCTATGCCGCCGGCAGCTACAGCGGCTCCGCCAGCAGCCGGGCCGGTTGGTTTGGTTCGGCCAATGGCGGCACCCTCTACTTGGATGAAATCGGTGATTTACCGCTGCCGATCCAGATCAAACTGCTGGCGGCCCTGGAGAACCACGAAGTCACCCGTGTGGGCGCGCATCAGCCCAGCCCGGTGGATGTCCGCCTGGTGGCAGCGACCAGCATCGACCTGGCGCAAGCGGTGGCGGCCGGAAAATTCCACGAACGGCTCTACCATTACCTTGGCGAAGGCCAGCTGGAGCTGCCGGCCCTGCGCGAACGGGTGGGCGATATTCTGTCCCTGGCCGAATACTTTCTGGGCATCTACAGCCAGCGACTCGGCCTCACGGTGCCGCTGATCAGTGAAGCGGCGCAGTATGCCCTCGAGCGGCACAGTTGGCCGGGCAACACCCGCGAGCTGGAAAACGTCATTCACTTCGCGTTGCTGGTGAGCACGGGGGATGAGATTTTGCCGGAGCACTTGAATCTGCCGTCCCAGCCTTCAGCCCTGGAGCTGATTGATCAGCAGGTGGCGCAGGTCATTGCACGGGGTTCGGAGGCCGAGCGCACAGCCCTCAAGGCGCTGCTCAATCGTGCAGGAGCGGTGTAGGAGCGGTGTAGGAGCTGTCGAGTGCAACGAGGCTGCGATCTTGTCCCAGACAATTGAGTCGCAAGTGAAAAATCAAGATCAAGATCAAAAGATCGCAGGCTTCGCCAGCTCCTACAGAAGCTTAGCGCGAGCACGCGCCCTCGCCGCAAAAGCGGTGTTTTCTATATGAGTAAAATGAATATGAACTTGAACAAAAGATATTGTTAAGGAATAAAAAATATCGGTATCGTCCGCATCACGCCAGCGATAGCACTTCACTGGCACTCCACATTTGGCCGTCGTCCATGACGACTGTGATTTTCGATAAGGACACTGCATGAAAAAGGTTCTGTTGTTCACCGCATTGGCGGCAGCCCTGGCCTCTGGCCTGGCCCAGGCCGTGGAGAAACTGGTCGTCGCGGCCACCCCGGTGCCCCACGCTGAGATTCTCGAGCTGATCAAGCCGGCCCTGGCCAAAGAAGGCGTGGACCTGGAAATCAAGGTCTTCACCGACTACGTGCAACCCAACGTACAGGTTGACCAGAAGCGCCTGGACGCCAACTACTTCCAGACCCTGCCCTACCTCAAGAGCTTCAACGAAGGCAAAGGCACCGATCTGGTGACCGTGATCGGTGTGCATGTGGAACCCTTCGGTGGCTACTCGAAGAAAGTCAAAAGCCTGGCCGAACTCAAGGACGGTGCGACCATCGCCATTCCCAACGAAGGCAGCAACAGTGGTCGCGCCCTGATCCTGTTGCAGAAGGCTGGCCTGATCGAGCTCAAGGATCCGAAAAACGCTCTGGCAACGCCCAAGGACATCGCCAAGAACCCGCACAACTTCAAGTTCAAGGAACTGGAATCGGCCATGCTGCCGCGTGTGCTGGACCAGGTCGACCTGGACATGATCAACACCAACTATGCCCTGGAAGCGGGTCTTAACCCAGCCAAGGATGCACTGGTGATCGAAGGCGCGGACTCGCCTTACGTCAACTTCCTGGTGGCCCGTCCGGACAACAAGGACAGCCCGGCCATCCAGAAGCTGGCCAAGGCCCTGACCAGCCCTGAAGTGAAGGCGTTCATCGAGAAGAAATACAGCGGCGCGGTACTGCCGGCGTTCTGATTCGCAGGCTAAACCCTTTCACGGTTTCAAACGCCGACGGCTGATACAGCGTCGGCGTTTTTTGTGCTCGCGATTCGGTTGAGCAGGCGCTCATTAATCCGGCCAATGCCACGCCGGTTCATCCAACACCCGCTGCCCGACAATCCCAGTCTGCCCAAGCTCCTTTTCCAGCACGATGCAATTGCAACCCTCATCCTGCTCCAAGGCGGTGATCAGGCGCGTGGCGTGGGACACCACCCAGACCTGGCAATTGACTGAAGCCCGGATGATCAGTCGCGCCAAGGCTGGCAACAAATCGGGGTGCAGGCTGGTTTCCGGTTCGTTGAGCACCATCAGCGAGGGCGGTCGTGGTGTGAGCAGGGCGGCTACCAGCAACAGATAGCGCAGGGTCCCGTCCGACAGTTCAGCGGCGGACAGCGGGCGCAGCAGGCCATGCTGTTGAAACGCGATGGCGAAACGTCCGCCCTGCAATTGCTCGATATGCAGGTGGGCACCGGGGAACGCGTCGCCGATGGCGGCATCCAAGGCCTCGACATCGCCGATTTCAAGGATGGTCTGCAGTGCAGCGGCCAGGTCGCGTCCGTCGTGGTGCAGCACCGGCGTGCGGGTGCCCAGTTGCGGTTGGCGCGCCGGGGCGTCGGCATCGCTGCGAAAATGGTCATAGAAGCGCCAGCGACGAATGAACTCGCGCATCTGCAAGACCTCGGGCGAAGTACGCAAGCTGCCGACCTGGTCGAACAGGCTGTCGAAGGTCGGCGTGTGCTGGGCCAGCACATCCCAGGAGCGGCCTTCGCGGGCACGGATCATCGGCCCGTTGCGGTCCACCAGCAGGCTGGCAGGCCGAAACACCGGGCCGGCCCAGATGCATTCGCGCTTGATTTCAGGGTCCAGTGAAAACGCTGAGCCACCGTTTGCCGACAAGCCCAAGGCAATCGAATAGTTGAAGTCTTCACCGGCGAAGCCCAGGCGCAGGCGCTTGGTATCCCGGCGCAGAGTTGCCTGGACCGGCACTTCGCCGTTGCGCATGCGCCGGCTGATTTCTTCAGGCCCGGCCCAGAAGGTCGAGTCCAGTCCACCTTCGCGGGCCAGAGCGTTGACCACCCCGCCCTGGGCTGTCTCGGCCAACAGGCGCAGGGCGCGGTACAGATTGGACTTGCCACTGCCGTTGGGACCGGTGATCAGGTTCAGCCGGCCCAGGGGGATGACCAGTTTATTGATCGAGCGATAGTTGGCCACCGCCAATGTCTTGAGCATGGGCAGACTCCTGCTGCATGGGTTCGTAGGAGCTGTCGAGCGAAGCGAGGCTGCGATCTTTCCGAACCCCATTGATTCTCAAGTGAAAGATCAAAAGATCGCAGCCTCGCTTCGCTCGGCAGCGCCTACAGGAGGCGATCAGTTTGCCCGAGTTGCTGCGTCCATTGTATTCGTTGAACCCTGTTCTAAGCTCACAGTCGTATCGTCACTGGTACGTCCGTACAGCGCCAAGGAGTCTGCATGGCTGGTCCCCGAATCAAACTGGTAGTTGGCTTGTGCCTCTGCGCGCTGCTGGCCGGATGCGGTGATCAAAAGCCTGTGGAAAAAGCCCTGCCACGGGTGTTCGTGCAGCAAGCCGTGCCCAGCGAATACGCCGCCTCGGTGACCCTGACCGGCGATGTCCAGGCGCGGGTGCAGACCGACCTGTCGTTTCGCGTGGGTGGCAAGATCATTGAGCGCAAGGTCGATGTCGGCGACCGGGTCTCGGCCCGGCAAGTGCTGGCCCGGCTCGATCCTCGGGACCTGCAGACCAACGTCGACTCCGCCGAGGCCCAGGTGGCTGCCGAGCAGGCGCGGGTCAAGCAGAGCGCGGCGGCGTTCGTGCGTCAGCACAAACTCTTGCCCAAGGGCTACACCAGCCAGAGCGAATACGACGCCGCCCAGGCTCAACTGCGCAGCAGCCAGAGTGCGCTCACCGCCGCCCAGGCCCAGCTGGCCAACGCCCGTGAACAACTGAGCTACACCGCACTGGTTGCCGAGGCACCGGGCATCATCACGGCGCGTCAGGCGGAAGTCGGCCAGGTAGTGCAGGCCACGGAGCCGATCTTCAGCCTGGCCCGGGACGGCGAACGCGACGCGGTGTTCAACATCTACGAATCGCTGTTGAGCGAACCGCCGTCGGACCCTGCAATCACCATCAGCTTGTTGGATAACCCCACCATCAAGACCACCGGCACGGTGCGTGAGATCACCCCGGCGGTGTCTGCCCAGACCGGCACCGTGCAGGTCAAGGTCACCCTTGATGATTTACCCGAAGGCATGCGCCTGGGCTCGGTGGTCAGCGCCACGGCCAAGTCCGCCGGCAAGCCCGCCTTCGAGCTGCCTTGGTCGGCACTGACCAAAAACCTCAGTGACCCGGCCGTGTGGCTGGTGGACGGCGAGGGCAAGGCGCAGTTGCAAACGGTGACCGTCGGCCGCTACCTGACCGGCAAGGTCATCATCAGCGACGGCCTCAAGGGCGGTGAGAAAATCATCACCGCAGGCGGGCAACTGCTCCACCCCGGCGTACGCGTCGAGATTGCTGAAAACACCGCTGAAAAAACAACGCCGGGAGTTCAGCCATGAAGCGCTTGTGGATGATCTCGGCCGGCCTCTTACTGGCCGCCTGCTCCAAGGAGGAAGCGCCGCCCGAACCGGTGCGTCCGGTGTTGTCCGTTGAGGTCAGGGCCCTCGACCAGCAAGCGCTTGGGCGGTTCGCCGGGAATATCCAGGCTCGCTACGAGAGCAACGTGGGTTTCCGCGTGCCAGGACGGATCGCCAGTCGCAATGTCGATGTCGGCGCGCAGGTGAAGAAGGGCGACCTGCTTGCCACGCTCGATCCCACCGACCAGCAGAACCAGTTGCGCGTCGCCCAGGGCGATCTGGCGCGGATCGAGGCGCAATACATCAATGCCCAGGCCAATGCCCGTCGCCAGCAACAATTGTTCGACCGTGGCGTCGGTGCCCAGGCGCAGTTGGACATCGCCCAGACCGACTTGAAAACCACCGGCGCCTCTCTCGAACAAGCCCGGGCCTCGGTGGAGCAGGCCCGCGACCAGCTCAACTATAGCGAACTGCACACCGACCACGACGCCGTCGTCACCGCCTGGAATGCCGAGGCCGGGCAGGTGGTCACCGCCGGCCAGCAAGTGGTGACTCTGGCTCGCCCGGACATCAAGGAAGCGGTGATCGACCTGCCGGCCGGGCTGGTCGAGCGCCTGCCCTCGGACGTGGTGTTCGAGGTTGCCGCGCAAATGGACCCGAGCATCCACACCAGCGCCACCGTGCGCGAGATCGAACCCCAGGCCCAGAGCGCCACCCGCACGCGCCGCGCGCGTCTGACGTAGGTCGATACACCGCCAGGTTTTCGTCTGGGCACGGCCATCAGTGTGACCCTGAGTTCGACCATCGAGCCGCGCATCGAGCTGCCACTCAGCGCGTTGCAAGAGATCGACGGCAAGGCGCGGATCTGGCTGGTCGACCCGCACAGCCAGACCGTCTCACCCCGTGACGTGCGGATTCTCGAACGTTCGGCCAGCTCGGTGCTGGTGGCCAACGGCATCAAGGCTGGCGATCGCGTGGTCAGTGCGGGTGTGAACAGTCTCCAGCCGGGGCAGAAAGTGAAACTCGACGAGGACGCACGATGAAAGGGCCTTTCAACCTGTCCGAATGGGCCCTGCGGCATCAGTCATTCGTCTGGTATCTGATGTTCGTTGCATTGTTGATGGGCGTGTTTTCGTACATGAACCTGGGGCGCGAAGAAGACCCATCGTTCACCATCAAGACCATGGTCATCCAGACCCGTTGGCCCGGCGCGACCCAAGAGGAAACCCTCAAGCAGGTCACCGACCGCATCGAGAAAAAACTCGAAGAGCTCGATTCCCTCGACTACGTCAAAAGCTACACCCGCCCGGGAGAGTCGACGGTGTTCGTGTACCTGCGTGATACCACCGGGGCCAAGGAAATCCCCGAGATCTGGTATCAGGTACGCAAGAAGATCAACGACATTCGCGGCGATTTCCCTGACGGCTTGCAAGGGCCTGGCTTTAACGACGAGTTCGGTGACGTGTACGGTTCGGTGTACGCCTTCACCGGCGATGGCCTGTCGATGCGCCAGTTGCGCGACTACGTGGAACAGGCGCGCGCCGAGATCCGTGACGTGCCCGGCCTGGGCAAGGTCGAGATGGTGGGCGAGCAGGACGAAGTGCTGTACCTGAACTTCTCCACGCGCAAACTCGCCGCGCTGGGCATCGATCAGCGCCAGGTGGTGCAGAACCTGCAATCGCAGAATGCCGTGACCCCGGCCGGGGTGATCGACGCCGGGCCGGAGCGGATTTCCGTGCGCACGTCCGGGCAGTTCCAGTCGGAAAAAGATCTGGCCAATGTCAACCTGCGGCTCAAGGACCGCTTCTATCGACTGGCCGACATCGCTGACATCAGCCGGGGTTACGTCGACCCCGCTACACCGATGTTCCGTTTCAACGGTACGCCGGCCATCGGCCTCGCCATCGCGATGAAAAAGGGCGGCAACATCCAGGACTTCGGCAAGGCGCTGCATGCGCGCATGACCGAACTGACCGCCGACCTGCCGGTGGGCGTTGGCGTGCACACCGTGTCGGACCAGGCCGAAGTGGTTGAGGAGGCGGTCGGCGGCTTTACCAGTGCCTTGTTCGAGGCGGTGATTATCGTGCTGGCCGTCAGCTTCGTCAGCCTCGGCGTCAGGGCCGGACTGGTGGTGGCCTGTTCGATTCCGCTGGTGCTGGCGATGGTCTTCCTGTTCATGGAATACAGCGGCATCACCATGCAACGGATTTCCCTCGGTGCGTTGATCATCGCCCTTGGCCTGCTGGTGGACGATGCGATGATCACCGTGGAGATGATGGTCACGCGCCTGGAAAAAGGCGACAGCAAGGAACAGGCCGCGACTTTTGCCTATACCTCGACGGCGTTCCCGATGCTCACCGGGACCCTGGTGACGGTCGCCGGGTTCGTGCCCATTGGCCTGAACGCCAGCTCCGCCGGCGAATACACCTTCACCCTGTTCGCGGTCATCGCCGTGGCGATGCTGGTGTCATGGGTCGTCGCGGTGTTGTTTGCCCCGGTGATCGGCGTGCACATCCTCAGCACCCACGTAAAACCCCACAGCGCCGAGCCGGGGCGGATCGGCCGGGCGTTCAACAGCGGCCTGCTGTGGGCAATGCGCAATCGCTGGTGGGCCATCGGCATCACCGTGCTGCTGTTCGTGCTGTCGGTGTTTTGCATGCGCTTTGTGCAGAATCAGTTCTTCCCCTCCTCGGATCGGCCGGAAATCCTGGTGGACCTCAACCTGCCGCAAAACGCCTCGATGGACGAGACTCGCCGGGTGGTCGATCGCCTGGAAGCGACCCTCAAGGGCGACCCGGACATCGAGCGCTGGAGCACCTACATTGGCGAAGGCGCGATTCGTTTTTACCTGCCGCTGGACCAGCAATTGCAGAACCCGTACTACGCGCAACTGGTGATTGTCAGCAAAGGCCTGGAGTCGCGCACGGCCCTCACCGAGCGCCTGCAAAAGCGTCTGCGTGAAGATTTCGTCGGGGTTGGCAGCTACGTGCAGGCCCTGGAAATGGGCCCGCCGGTGGGAAGGCCGATTCAGTACCGGGTCAGCGGCAAGGACATCGACCGGGTGCGCAAGCATGCGATCGAACTGGCCACCGAGCTGGACAAGAACTCGCACATTGGCGAAATCATTTACGACTGGAACGAACCGGGCAAGGTGCTGCGCATCGACATCGCCCAGGACAAGGCGCGGCAGTTGGGCTTGTCTTCCGATGATGTGGCCAGGCTGATGAACAGCATCGTCAGCGGCTCGCCAGTGACTCAGGTCAACGACGATATTTATCTGATCGACGTGGTCGGTCGTGCCGAAGATGCCGAGCGTGGTTCGCCGGAAACCCTGCAGAACCTGCAAATCGTTACCCCGGGCGGCATCTCGATTCCGTTACTGGCGTTCGCCACGGTGCGCTATGAACTGGAACAGCCCTTGGTGTGGCGTCGTGACCGCAAGCCGACCATCACCATCAAGGCTGCTGTGCGCGACGAGATTCAGCCCACCGATCTGGTCAAGCAACTGCAACCGCAGATCGACACGTTCGCCGCCGGCCTGCCAGTGGGCTACAAGGTCGCCACGGGCGGTACGGTGGAAGAGAGCAGCAAGGCCCAAGGGCCGATCGCCAGTGTCGTGCCGTTGATGCTGTTCTTGATGGCGACCTTCCTGATGATCCAACTGCACAGCGTGCAGAAGCTGTTCCTGGTGGCGAGCGTCGCGCCCCTGGGGTTGATCGGCGTGGTGCTGGCGCTGGTGCCGACGGGCACGCCCATGGGTTTCGTGGCGATCCTCGGGATCCTCGCGTTGATTGGCATCATCATTCGTAACTCGGTGATCCTGGTGACCCAGATCGATCAATACGAACGTGACGGTTACGAGCCCTGGGATGCGGTGGTGGAAGCCACCGAGCACCGGCGCCGGCCGATCCTGCTCACGGCGGCTGCGGCGAGCCTGGCGATGATCCCGATTGCCCGGGAAGTGTTCTGGGGGCCGATGGCCTACGCGATGATCGGTGGGATCATCATCGCGACGCTACTGACGTTGCTTTTCCTGCCGGCGCTGTATGTGGCCTGGTACAAGATCCGCGAGCCGAAGCGCGATTGAATTGGCGTTAAATCATGAGGGCCGTGTGCAGCCCATCGCGAGCAAGCTTTGCTCCCACAGTTGGATCTTTGCGAAGACAGAATCTGAATTCACTACGGATCTGCTGTGGGAGCAAAGCTTGCTCGCGAGGCGTCCTTTGAGTCACCCCGGATGCTTCATTTGCGCAACAACCGCAACCCATTGAACACCACCAGCAAGCTCACCCCCATGTCGGCAAACACCGCCATCCACATGGTGGCGAACCCGGCGAAGGTGACCCCGAGAAAGATCGCTTTGATCACCAATGCCAGGGCGATGTTCTGTTTCAGGATGCTTGAAGTCTGCCGCGACAGGCGAATGAAGGCCGGGATCTTGCGCAGATCATCGTCCATCAAGGCGACATCGGCGGTTTCGATGGCCGTGTCGGTGCCGGCCGCGGCCATGGCGAAACCGATTTCCGAACGGGCCAGGGCCGGGGCGTCGTTGATGCCGTCGCCGACCATGCCGACGCGGTGACCCTGGGCGTACAACGCTTCGATGGCTTGCAGCTTGTCTTCCGGCAACAGGTCGCCCCGAGCCTGATCTATGCCCACCTGCGCGGCAATCGCGTCGGCGGTGTGGGTGTTGTCGCCGGTGAGCATCAAGGTCTTGATGCCCAGCTCATGCAGTTGCCGGATGGCTTCGCGGCTGGAGTCTTTCACGGTGTCGGCCACGGCAAACAGCGCCAAGGGGCCTGTAGTGTCGAGCAGCAGCACCACGGATTTGCCTTGTTTTTCCAGGGCGAAGAGTTTCTCTTCCAGTTCGGGGGAGCACAGGCCGAGGTCTTCCACGAGGCGGTGATTACCCAGGTGATACGTCTGGCCGTCGATGTCGCCGCGCACGCCGCGCCCGGCAAGTGCCTCGAAGTTATCCACAACCTGCTGCGTCAGTTGCTTATCCACAGCCGCGCTGGCAATTGCCCGGGATACCGGGTGGTCGGAGCGGGCGGCGAGGCTGGCGGCCAGGGCCGCAGCGGTGGTTTCCACGCTCGGGTCCAGCGCCACATAGTCGGTTTGCACCGGCTTGCCGTGGGTGATCGTACCGGTCTTGTCCAGGGCCAGGTAGTCGAGCTTGTAGCCCCCCTCCAAGTACACGCCACCCTTGACCAGGATGCCTTTGCGCGCAGCGGCGGCGAGGCCGCTGACGATGGTGACGGGGGTGGAGATCACCAATGCGCATGGGCAAGCGACCACCAGCAGCACCAGCGCCCGGTAGATCCAATCGAACCAGACTGCGCCCATGAACAGCGGTGGGATGATGGCTACCGCCAGGGCCAGGACAAACACCGCCGGGGTGTAGATTTTCGAGAACTGGTCGACGAAGCGCTGGGTCGGCGCGCGGGAGCCCTGGGCCTGTTCCACGGCGTGGATGATCCGCGCCAGGGTGGAGTGATCGGCCGCCGCGGTCACGGTGTATTCCAATTCGCCGGCCTGGTTGATGGTGCCGGCAAACACCTTGTCGCCGATGGTTTTTTCCACCGGCAGGCTCTCGCCCGTGATCGGTGCCTGGTCAATGGTCGAACGACCGGCGACCACGTCGCCGTCCAGGCCAATCCTTTCCCCCGGGCGAACCCTCACCCGCGCACCGAGGGCGATGACTTTTACGTCTTGCGCCTGCCAGCTGCCATCAGTCTGTTGCACGGTGGCCTGTTCCGGGGCCATCTGCATAAGGCCGCTGATGGCGTTGCGGGCCCGGTCCAGGGATTTGGCTTCGATCAGCTCGGCCACGGTGAACAGGAACATCACCATCGCCGCTTCCGGCCATTGGCCGATCAGCACGGCGCCGGTCACGGCGATACTCATCAGGGCGTTGATGTTCAGGTTACGGTTCTTCAGCGCGATCCAGCCCTTTTTGTAGGTACCCAGGCCGCCGCTGAGGATCGACACCAGCGCCACCAGTGCGACCACCCAGTTTGGCGCGGCGTTGGTGAAGTGGATCACCTCGGCACCCAAGGCCGTCACGCCGGACAGCGCCAGCGGCCACCAAGGCTTGGCCGGGGCGGGCAAGTCGTTGGTTTCCGGTTTCTGGCCGGGGGTCAGTGGCTCGGCCTGCATCCCTAAGGATTCGATAGCCTTGATGATGGGCGCGTCGCTCGACAAATCGTGGGTCACGCCCAGCACGCGGTTGATCAGGTTGAACTCCAGTTGCTGCACGCCTTCGAGCTTGCCGAGCTTGTTCTGGATCAGCGTCTGTTCGGTGGGGCAGTCCATGGCTTCGATGCGGAAACTGCTCAGCCGTGCACCGTCCGTCGGCGCCTTGCCGAGGTTGACCTGCGACGGCGCTGCTTTCGATGCGCAGCAGGAATGCCCGTGGTCATGGCCGTGGTCGGGTTTGTGGATATGAAGGGAATCGCTCATCGGGTGACGTCCGTGAAAAGTGCCTGTTGCGCAGTAAAGACCCTGTAGCCACTATAGGGTCAAGCACCTATTTTGGAGGCCGCATCATGAAGATCGGAGAACTGGCGAAAATCACCGACTGCCAGGTCGAAACCATCCGCTACTACGAACGCGAAGGCCTGCTGCCGGAACCGGCCCGCAGCGACGGCAATTACCGCGTCTACACCCAGGCCCACGCCGAGCGGCTGACGTTCATCCGCAACTGCCGCACCTTGGACATGACCCTGGAAGAAATCCGCAGCCTCCTGAGCCTGCGCGACAGCCCCCAGGACCAATGCGAAAGCGTCAATGCGCTGATCGATGAACACATCCAGCACGTCAAGGCCCGTATCGACGGCCTGCAGGCCTTGCAGACGCAACTGATCGACCTGCGCCATCGCTGTGGCGAAGGGCCGGACCTGGATCAATGCGGGATCTTGCAGCGGTTGGAAGTGAGTGGGGCGGTGGCGGCGGAGGTGGAGCATTCCCATGTGGGGCGTAGTCATGGGCATTGAGCCGATCTTGGAGCACATGCAGATCCAATGTGGGCGAGCTTGCTCGCGATAGCGGTGGATCAGTCACATAAGTATTGAATGTGAGGACGTGAACGAGCAACCGCCGTAGGACTCCTCATAGGAGCTTTACCAGTACCGCTCCGAGCAGTATCCCAATCGACGCGACGAGCATCATCACCACGCGAGTAGCGTCAGTTCAGCTGGCTTTGATCGAGTTATTTAAATTGGATTAGCACGGCTGCAAGTGCCATCCAGACGAGGGCGACGATTATTATCGTCATTTCAATTAATAGGAGCCGTTTCAAATAACGCGGGAAGTTCTCGATATCGACCGGGTCTACTTCACCAATACGGATTGATACTCCAGGCCACAACACCATCCCGGCAATTTTTCCTATCTCCAAGAACGACCAAATCAAACCCCGTCTCCCCAGGTTCGGGCCCCAAAGATAAATATAGCGGCTGTTCTTCAAAGCCTCCTTCATCGCATCCAGATGGCGGTGGCTCAGGTATAAGCTAAATACCGCACCTACAAAGCTCAGCAGAGTGGGGCCGGCCATAAGCCAAAAAGCCAGCCAAGACTTCCAGAACTCCTCCGGTATCATTGCAGCGTTTTCTCGTATAGTACTTCTCCGATTCCCTCACCTCCCATAGCTCCAAGGGCCGTGCCTCCCCACGCGCCAGTCGCCACCACGGCCCCGACGCAGAGAACACCCTCCGCATACAAGGGGGAAGGTGATGAGGCTTAAACCAACATCGACGCGGTCATTGGCGCATGGTGCTGATAACCTTCAAGGGGGCGAGTATTTCCTGAGCTATACCGCCCAGCAAAAGAAGAAAGGCTCTGAAGTTATGATCGATGGCCCTGAAATTATTGTCCTAGAGCGTGGCTTGAATCGAATAACCTCCTGATTATGCGGAAATGAATCAACTTGTGTATCTTCCCTCAAATTCGTTCCCAGCCCGGAGCGTGAGTATTAAGTCTAGGCTTAAATTGATCGCCGCCACCCAGGGTGTGGAGGCAATCAACAATAGTATTTTCTAGACCGCCATCGGCGCGGTCATCGGCGCATGGTGTTGGTAGCCTTCGAGGGTGAAGTCGCTCGGCTCCACCAACTCCAGCCACTCAGGCTGGTACACGCCGGTCTTGGCAAACTCCGGCACTCGCTCGCAAATCACCAGCTTGGGCATCGGGAACGGCTCGCGCGTGAGTTGCTCCTTAAGCATATCCAGATGATTTTCGTAGACGTGGGCATCGCCGATGAAATAGGTGAACCAGCGCGGCGTGTAGCCGGTCAGGCGAGCGATCAGGCTCAGCAGCGCGGCGCCTTCGGTGAGGTTGAACGGCGTGCCCAGGCCCAGGTCGTTGGAGCGGATGTAGAGGGTCAGGGAAATTTCCTTGGTCTCGACATTCGGGTGGAACTGGTAGAGCAGATGGCACGGCGGCAGGGCCATCTCATCAAGCTGGGCGCAGTTCCAGCCGTGGAACAGGATGCGCCGGCTGCCCGGGTCCTTGATGATGGTGTCGACGCACTGGCGCACCTGGTCGATGGCCTTGTACAGCACCACGTAGGCCTGACCGTTTTCTTCGCCTTCGGCGATCTGCCGGTAACCCAGGGCCAGCGTCTGCTCGATGGCCGCCGGGTTGCTCAGGGGGATCTGTTTGTAGGCTGGCCACTTGCGCCATTGCACGCCATAGATCTCGCCCAGGTCGTCTTCGCCCTGGCGGAACGGGTTGGCCAGCCACTGGGCGTTTTCGTTGGCGTTCTGGTCCCAGACCTTGCAGCCCAGGGCACGGAATTCGGCGGCGTTGTTCACGCCACGGAGGAAGCCGCACATCTCGCCGATGGCTGATTTGAAGGCCATTTTGCGGGTGGTGATGGCCGGGAAGCCTTTCTTCAGGTCGTAGCGCAGCATGGCGCCGGGGAGGCTGATGGTATTGACGCCCGTGCGGTTGGCTTGTCGGGTGCCGTGCTCGATGACGTCGGCCACCAGATCGAGATATTGCTTCATGGATTACCTGTGTCCTTGAACCTGAGGCCTGCGCCCCGGGTTCGAATTTTAAACCTTGGCCGCCGCAGCCGGCGCACGATTATAAGCCAGCCAGATCAGCGCCAGGCCGCCGATGATCATCGGCAGGCACAGCACCTGACCCATGGTCAGCCAGTTCCACGCCAGATAGCCGAGCTGGGCGTCCGGGACGCGGACGAACTCAACGATGAAACGGAAGATGCCATAGAACAGCGCGAACATGCCCGACACCGCCATGGTTGGCCGCGGCTTGCGCGAGAACAGCCAGAGAATCAGGAATAGTGCCACGCCTTCGAGGGCGAATTGATAAAGCTGCGACGGGTGGCGCGGCAACTGCGCCGGGTCGCTGAACGGCGGAAAGATCATCGCCCATGGCACGTCGGTCGGCTTGCCCCACAACTCGGCATTGATGAAGTTGCCGATGCGCCCGGCACCCAGGCCGATCGGCACCATCGGCGCGACGAAGTCCATCAGCTCGAAAAACGATTTGTTGTTGC
The DNA here is from genome assembly GCF_963970515.1 of Pseudomonas sp. RL_5y_Pfl2_73. Taxonomy (NCBI): domain Bacteria; kingdom Pseudomonadati; phylum Pseudomonadota; class Gammaproteobacteria; order Pseudomonadales; family Pseudomonadaceae; genus Pseudomonas; species Pseudomonas sp. RL_5y_Pfl2_73. The sequence goes on from NZ_CAXAPD010000018.1 coordinate 42,633, forward strand.
GCTTGCCGAACCACAACGCCGCCAGCATCACGCCGATGAACCCGCCGTGGAACGACATGCCGCCCTTCCAGACTTCGAAGATCAGTGTCGGGTTGGCCAGGTACGCACTCAGGTCGTAGAACAGCACGTAGCCCAGGCGCCCACCGACGATCACGCCCATGGATAGCCAGAACACCAGGTCGGAGAGTTTTTCCTTGTTCCAGGTCGGGTCGAAACGGTTGAGTCGACGCGACGCCAGTAACCAGGCGCCGCCGATGCCGACCAGGTACATCAGGCCGTACCAGTGGATTTTCAGCGGGCCGATGGCCAGGGCCACCGGATCGATCTGCGGGTAAGGCAGCATTGATACTCCTCGTAAACGTCAAAAATACCCGGGTGACGCTGCCACCTCGGGATTAAACCAGGATTGCGTCAGAACAGAAAACTCAAGCCTACGCACAATAGCAAGCCGGCGAACAGCCGTTTGAGCAAGCGCGGTGACAGGCGATGGGCCAGCCGCGCACCGAAGCGGGCGAAGACCATGCTGGTCAGGGCGATGCCCAGCAGCGCGGGCAAATACACAAAACCGAGACTATGGGCCGGCAGCAGTGGATCGTGCCAGCCCAGAATCATGAAACTTAGCGCGCTGACCACGGCGATGGGCAGTCCGCAGGCCGATGAGGTCGCGACCGCTTGCTGCATCGGTACGCTGCGCCAGGTCAGGAACGGCACGGTCAGCGAACCGCCACCGATGCCGAAAATCGCCGAGGCCCAGCCAATCACCGTGCCGGCCAGGGTCAGTCCGGCCTTGCCTGGTACGCTGCGACTGGCGTTGGGCTTGAAGTTCAGGGTCAGTTGCACGGCAACGATCAGGGCGAACACGCCGATGATCTTTTGCAGGTGTGGGCCGGAAATCGCTTCGGCGGTGATCGCGCCGAATCCGGCACCGATCAGGATGCCGACGGTCATCCAGGCGAACACCGGCCAGCGCACCGCGCCTTTGCGCTGATGCTCGCGCACCGCATTGACCGAGGTGAAGATGATCGATGCCAGCGACGTGCCAACGGCCAGGTGCGTCAACACCTGCGGGTCGAAACCCTGCAGGGTGAAACTGAACACCAGCACCGGGACAATGATGATCCCGCCCCCCACACCGAACAACCCGGCCAGCACGCCGGCGCAGGCGCCGAGCAGCAGATAGAGCACAAATTCCACCAGCGTCTCCCCGTCCATCCCTGAAATAAGAGCGGCATGGTAACGGATCCAGGGTCCCAGGCTCCACTGAAGGTGATGGATGCGAGGGCGATGTGTGGGTAGAGTGGTGAACAGATGTTGTGGCGAAGGAGCAAGCTCGACTGCACCCGCAGGAGCTGTGTAGGAGCTGTCGAGTGCAACGAGGCTGCGATCTTTCCCCAGACACTTGAATCTCAAGCGAAAGATCAAAAGATCAAAAGATCGCAGGCTTCGCCAGCTCCTACAGAGCCCTGTGCGAGCCTTATTTGGTGATTGGCATTTTTAACAGGACGACCTGATGTGCCTGATCGTATTTTCCTGGCGACCCGGCCATGCCCGGCCACTGATCGTGGCGGCCAACCGCGACGAGTTCTATGCCCGGCCGACCTTGCCCCTGGCCCAGTGGCCTGATGCGCCCCATGTGCATGCCGGTCGCGATCTGGAGGCCGGCGGCACCTGGCTCGGCATTGGCGCCGAGGGGCGCTTTGCGGCGCTGACCAACATTCGTGACCCGGGCCAGTTACCGGCTTTCAAGTCCCGCGGCGAACTGGTGGCGCGGTTCCTGACCGGGAATCTTTCGATTGTCGAGTATTTGAGCGAAGTCGTGCCCCGCGCCAGCGAGTATGGAGGGTTCAACCTGCTGCTCGGCGATGGCGTCGAACTGTGGCACCACAACGCTCGCGATGCCCAGGCGCAGCGGTTGGACGAGGGGGTCTATGGCTTGTCGAACGCTGGGCTGAACACGGCATGGCCCAAGTTGCTCAAGGCCCGCGCGGCGCTGAGCGAGGTGCTGGACGATCCGCAGCCCCAGGCACTGCTTGCGCTGCTGAATGACCCGCAGCCTGCGCCGGTGGCTGAGCTGCCTGATACGGGGGTGGGAGTGGCGACCGAAATGCTGCTATCGAGTGTGTTCATCGCCAGCCCGGCTTACGGGACGCGGGCCAGTACGGTGTTGATTGTCCATGCCGACGGGACGCGGCAGATGGTCGAGCGCAGTTTCGGGCCCCATGGGGGGCATTTGGGGGAGGTGGCGCTGCACATTTGATTCAGCCCTGTAGGGACTGTGTAGAAGCTGTGTAGGAGCTGTCGAGTGCAACGAGGCTGCGATCTCTCCCCTGACACTTGAATCTCAAACGAAAGATCAAAAGATCGTCCGAACGCGGCCCCAGCCTTCGCCAGCTCCTACAGAGCTCAGCGGGAGCAAGCTCCCTCGCCACAAATGCTCGTTGAACGGTCAGAGGGTCTTGTTCGAGGCCGGATTGATCATCCGCGCCAACCCAAGGTTCTTCAGCGCCAGTTGCAAGGAGCTGTGAATCACTTGTGGGTTGTCGATGGTCATCACTTCCGCGAGCAATTCCTGGGCCTTGCTGAGGTTGATCTGGCGCAGCATCCACTTCACTTTCGGCAGGTTGGTGGCGTTCATTGACAAACTGTCGAACCCCATCGCCATCAACAGCACTGCCGCCGCCGGGTCGCCGGCCATTTCGCCGCAGATGCTCACCGGCTTGCCTTCGGCATGGGCGTCACGCACCACGTTCTGCAGGGCTTGCAGCACCGCCGGGTGCAGGTAGTCGTACAGGTCCGCGACCCGCGGGTTATTGCGATCAACGGCCAGCAGGTATTGCGTCAGGTCGTTGGAGCCCACCGACAGGAAGTCCACCTGCCGCGCCAGTTCCTTGGTTTGATACACCGCTGCCGGAATCTCGATCATCACGCCAACCGGCGGCATCGGTACGTCGGTGCCTTCGTCGCGTACTTCGCCCCAGGCCCGGTGGATCAGGTGCAGGGCTTCTTCCAGTTCATGGGTGCCGGAGATCATCGGCAACAGGATGCGCAGGTTGTTCAGGCCTTCGCTGGCCTTGAGCATGGCGCGGGCCTGGACCAGGAAGATTTCCGGGTGGTCGAGCGTCACGCGAATACCGCGCCAGCCGAGGAACGGGTTCTCTTCCTTGATCGGGAAGTAGGACAGGGACTTGTCGCCGCCGATGTCCAGGCTGCGCATGGTCACTGGTTGCGGGTGGAACGCGGCCAGTTGTTCGCGGTAGATCGCCAGCTGTTCCTTTTCGCTGGGGAAGCGCTGGTTGATCATGAACGGCACTTCGGTGCGGTACAAGCCCACACCTTCGGCGCCACGTTTCTGCGCCCGGGCCACGTCGGCCAGCAGGCCGGTGTTGACCCACAGTGGCATGCGGTGGCCGTCGAGTGTCACGCACGGCAGGTCCCGCAGCGCATCCAGGCCCAGGGACAGTTGTTTTTCTTCCTCGACCACATCGGCAAACTGCTTGCGCAGCACGTCGCTGGGGTTGGTGTAGACCTCGCCGTGGTAGCCATCGACGATCATCTGGATGCCGTCGACCTTGGAGTACGGCAGGTCCACTAGGCCCATCACCGTCGGGATGCCCATGGCCCGGGCCAGGATCGCCACGTGGGAGTTGCCCGAACCCAATACCGAGACCAGCCCCGCCAGCTTGCCTTCGGGCACTTCGCCGAGCATGGCCGGGGTCAGCTCTTCGCTGACCAGGATGGTGTTGTCGGGGTAGACCAGGGTCTGCTGGCGCTCTTGCTGCAAGTAGGCCAGCAACCGGCGGCCAAGGTCCTTGACGTCCGAGGCCCGCTCGCGCAGGTAAGCGTCGTCCATCAGTTCGAAACGGTTTACGTGGTCGGTCACCACCTGGCGCAGTGCGCCCTGGGCCCACTGGCCGGTCTTGATGACGGTGGTCACTTCGCTGCCCAGGGAGGCATCGTCGAGCATCATCAGGTAAACGTCGAACAGCGCGCGCTCTTCAGGACGCAGTTGCGTCGCCAGCTTGGCCGACAGGGCGCGCATGTCGGCGCGCACGCCTTCAATGGCGGTCTTGAACAACCCCAGTTCGGCGTCGATGTCGGTGATGGCCTTGTCCGGCACCACGTCCAGGTCGGCGGGCGGCAACATGACCACCGCCGTGCCCACCGCCGCGCCCGGTGAACCCGGTACGCCGACGAACTTGGCTTCCTGGATGCCCTTGCCCTGGCGACCCAGGCCGCTGATCGAACCGGTGGCCTCGGCGTGGGCGATCACCCCGGCCAGTTGCGCGCTCATGGTCACGAGGAAGGCTTCTTCACCCTCATCGAACTGGCGGCGTTCTTTTTGCTGGATGACCAACACGCCGACAACGCGGCGGTGGTGGATGATGGGGGCCCCGAGGAACGAGGCGTAGCGTTCTTCGCCGGTTTCGGCAAAGTAGCGGTAACGCGGGTGATCCGCGGCGTTTTCGAGGTTCAGGGGTTCTTCGCGCGTGCCGACCAGACCGACCAGGCCTTCATTGGGGGCCATGCTGACTTTGCCGATGGAGCGCTTGTTCAAGCCCTCGGTGGCCATCAGCACGAAACGATTGCTCTCGGGATCCAGCAGGTAGACCGAGCAGACCTGGCTGCCCATGGCCTCTTTGACACGCAATACAATAATCCCCAACGCCGCCTTGAGATCCTTGGCGGAGTTAACTTCCTGGACGATCTTGCGCAGCGTATTGAGCATGGCTCGGGGTCGAACTCCGTCGTCAGTCGCGCGTCAGCAGGCGCGGGGCAAGCTCTTTGAGAGCGCGTCGGTACACTTCGCGCTTGAATGTCACCACCTGGCCCAACGGATACCAATAGCTGACCCAGCGCCAGCCATCGAACTCCGGTTTACCGGTCAAATCCATCCGCACCCGCTGCTCGTTGGAGATCAGGCGCAGGAGAAACCATTTCTGCTTCTGGCCGATGCACAGCGGTTGGCTGTGTGTCCTGACCAAGCGTTGAGGCAAACGATAGCGCAACCAGCCTCGGGTGCAGGCGAGTATTTCGACATCTTCTCGCTCAAGCCCCACTTCTTCGTTCAACTCGCGGTACAAGGCCTCTTCCGGCGTCTCCTGGGGGTTGATCCCGCCCTGGGGAAACTGCCAGGCGTCTTGATTGATACGGCGAGCCCATAGCACCTGCCCTGCATCATTCGTAAGAATGATCCCCACATTGGGGCGGAAACCATCGGGGTCGATCACGGCAACAACCTCGCAAACGCATGTCGCCGCATTGTTCCACAAAGGTTGTGAAAGCAGCAACGAGCCTGCGCAGTGGCCTGTGTAGTTAGTTCTGTTGGTCAACTTCGGCGCCAGAAGCGCCTGGCCTGTGTTGTTGCTCCTCGCCATAGCGGGCTATGACTCGTCGCAACGCCTTGACCAGGCACTTCTGACATCCGAATTTGAACCAACGAACTCACCACACAGGCCACCACCTTATGTGCACGTTTGTGAAAAGTCCGTATTCTGGACGCCTTTCTTCAGATTTTTCAGCGAGTAACTGCAATGCGGCTGGCTTTATTCGACTTGGATAACACATTGCTGGGCGGCGACAGCGACCACGCGTGGGGCGATTACCTGTGCGAGCGCGGTTTCCTGGACGCTGTCACGTACAAGGCGCGCAATGACGAGTTCTACCAGGATTACCTGGCCGGCAAGCTCGACAACGCCGAGTACCTGAATTTTTGCCTGGAAATCCTCGGTCGTACCGAAATGCACGTGCTGGCCCAGTGGCACCTGGATTACATGCGCGACTGCATCGAGCCGATCGTGTTGCCCCAGGCCATCGAATTGCTGGAAAAACACCGTGACGCCGGCGACAAGCTGGTCATCATTACCGCCACCAACCGCTTCGTTACTGGGCCGATTGCCGAGCGCCTAGGGGTCGAAACCCTGATCGCCACCGAGTGCGAAATGATCGACGGGCGCTACAGCGGGCGCAGCACTGATGTCCCGTGCTTTCGCGAGGGCAAGGTGACCCGGCTGAACCGTTGGCTGGAAGAGACCGGGCATTCGCTCGATGGCAGCTATTTCTACAGTGACTCGATGAATGACCTGGCGCTGCTGGAGGTGGTGACGCATCCGGTGGCGGTGGATCCGGATCCGAATCTTCGGGCCGAGGCCCAGAAGCGGGGTTGGCCGGTGATTTCGTTGCGCAATTGACTGTGGGAGCTAAGCTTGCTCGCGATGGCGTCCGCACCTGCGCCGCACAGGGTTTCAGACCTATCGTGTAAGCCAATCGCGGGCAAGCCTTGCTAGGCAGTGTTTTAAACCGGCTTTGCGCCCATCAATCCCGCAATGGCGATAAAGCAGACAACGCTGAACAGCGCCAAGGCAAAGGTAAACTTCCCGCTACCTCCCGGCGTCTTGCGCAACGCGTTCAAACGCACCATCAGCCAGGCCCCCGCCAGCGCCGCCAGGGTGTAGAGCACGCTGGAAGCCAACAGCCACGTCTGCCCCAGCGGCCAGCCGACCTGATGCACCATCCACCAGCCCGTGAAGGGCAGGCTCGCCAGTGCCAGGATCATCACCAGCCAGATGAACAGCCGCGGACGTTGCAACGTCCGCGCGGCCGCCGTGGCATCGCCGTTGCGGCGCGTGCGCCAGACCCAGGCGGCCAACCCCAGGGCGCCCGCCAGCAGCAGTACGGTGGCGATGCCGTGAGCGATCTTCAGCGCAGTCAATGTTTCCATTGTTGGATCTTCCTTAAGTCTTGCTCACAGCCTAGCCCGGCTTTATCAACCGAGGAACAGTTGATAGGCCGGGTTATCGCTTTCATCCCAGTACGGGTAGCCGATTTCTTCCAGGGCGGCCGGCACCAGGTGGCGCTCATCGTGAGGCACCTGTAGCCCGGCGACCACACGGCCATCCGCCGCGCCATGGTTGCGGTAGTGGAACATCGAGATGTTCCAGCGCCCGCCCAGCTTGTTGAGGAAGTTGAACAGCGCACCCGGGCGTTCCGGGAATTCGAAGCGCAGCACCACTTCGTCGATGACATGGGCCGCATGCCCGCCCACCATGTGGCGAATGTGCAACTTGGCCAGCTCGTTGTCGGTCAGGTCCAGCACCGGAAAGCCTTGATCGGTCAGGCTGGCGATCAGCGCGCTGCGCGGGTCGTTTTCCGGGTGGGTCTGCACGCCGACGAAGATGTGCGCCTCACTGCCGGTGTTGTAGCGATAGTTGAATTCGGTGATCTGGCGCTTGCCGACGGCTTCGCAGAACGCCTTGAAGCTGCCCGGCTTCTCGGGGATGGTCACGGCGATGATCGCTTCGCGGCCCTCGCCCAGTTCCGCGCGTTCGGCAACGTGGCGCAAGCGGTCGAAGTTGACGTTGGCACCGGAGTCGATGGCCACCAGCGTCTGCCCGCTAATGCCCCGTGACTCGACGTATTTCTTGATTCCTGCCACGCCCAGGGCGCCGGCAGGTTCGGTGATCGAGCGGGTATCGTCGTAGATGTCCTTGATGGCTGCGCATATCTCGTCGGTGCTGACGGTGATGACTTCGTCCACGTAGTGCTTGCAGATATCGAAGGTATGTTGGCCGATCTGCGCCACGGCGACGCCGTCGGCGAACAGCCCCACGGTCGGCAGGACCACGCGCTCGCCAGCCGCCATGGCCGCTTGCAGGCAATTGGAGTCGTCCGGCTCGATGCCGATGACCTTGATGTCCGGGCGCAGGTATTTCACGTAGGCCGCGATCCCGGCAATCAGCCCGCCACCGCCCACCGGGACGAAAATCGCATCCAGGCGCCCCGGGTGCTGACGCAGGATTTCCATCGCCACGGTGCCCTGCCCGGCAATGGTGTGGGGATCGTCATACGGGTGGATGTAGACGTAACCTTTTTCGTCGACCAGTTTCAGCGAATAGGCCAGGGCTTCGGGGAACGAGTCACCGTGCAGCACCACTTTGCCGCCCCGTGAGCGCACGCCTTCGACCTTGATTTCCGGGGTGGTCTTGGGCATCACGATGGTGGCCTTGACGCCCAGCACCTTGGCCGCCAGGGCCAGGCCCTGGGCGTGGTTGCCCGCCGAAGCCGTGACCACGCCGCGTGCGCGCTCTTCGTCGCTGAGCTGGGTCAGCTTGTTGTAGGCCCCGCGAATCTTGAACGAGAACACCGGCTGCAAGTCTTCGCGCTTGAGCAAGATGCTGTTGCCCAGCCGTTCGGAGAGCTGGCGAGCGGTCTGCAGCGGGGTTTCTACGGCAACGTCGTAAACGCGCGAGGTGAGGATCTTTTTGACGTACTGTTCAAGCATCGGAAAGCATCACTGAGCGGGTTGGGCAGGGCCAAGGAGTCTAACCCGGCTTTTAGCTGGGCGACCACACGAATCCCAAGGTTTTGTTGGGTTATACTCGCCCCCCTCTTTACTTCCTGCCCGCTTTCGGAGCCCGCATGACCCAGGATCAACTCAAACAGGCCGTGGCCCAGGCCGCCGTCGACCTCATCCTCCCGAAGCTGGATGACAAGAGCGTCGTCGGGGTTGGCACCGGCTCTACGGCCAATTGCTTCATCGACGCGCTGGCGCAACACAAGGGCGCATTCGACGGCGCGGTCGCCAGCTCCGAAGCAACCGCCGCGCGTCTCAAGGGCCACGGGATCCCGGTGTACGAGCTCAACACCGTGAGCGATCTGGAGTTCTACATTGACGGCGCCGACGAAAGCGACGCGCACCTGAACCTGATCAAGGGCGGCGGCGCGGCCCTGACTCGCGAGAAGATTGTCGCGGCCGTGGCCAAGACCTTCATCTGCATCGCCGACGCCAGCAAACTGGTGCCGGTGCTCGGCGCGTTCCCATTGCCGGTGGAAGTCATTCCCATGGCCCGCAGCCATGTGGCCCGCCAACTGGTGAAGCTGGGCGGCGACCCGGTGTATCGCGAAGGCGTGCTGACCGATAACGGCAACATCATCCTGGACGTGCACAACCTGCAGATCACCAACCCGGTGGAGCTGGAAAGCCAGATCAACGCCATCGTGGGCGTGGTCACCAACGGTTTGTTCGCTGCACGTCCTGCGGATGTGCTGCTGCTGGGGACCCCTGAAGGGGTGAAGACCCTGCGGGCTGAGTAAGCCCGGAGCTGGTCATTTATTGATCAGAGCTCGAACCCTGTGGGAGCGGGCTTGCCCGTTCCCGCATTGGTTTTTGTGGTGGGTCGGAGTGAGTGGATCAAGACTGCGGTTTCTTGAACACGTAGAACAGATTCGGCTCGCTCACCAGATACAGGTTGCCATCGTCGTCCATGGCGAGGCCTTCGGCCTGGGGCACGTTTTTTTGCAGGCCCTGGCGGCCTTTGCTCAGCGACAGCGTGCTCAACGGCCGGCCGTCGATATCCAATTCGATAATCAACCGCGACTCCTCGGACAGCGCCAGCAAATGGCCGCTGCGTTCGTCGTATTGCAGGCTTGAGAGGTCGCGTACGAACAGCCTGGCATCGCGCTTGGGGTTGTTGATCACATGGACTGCATAGGACTTTTCTGGATTGTGGTGGGGAAACCCATGCACTTCATAAATCAGCATCGGGTCGCGTTCCTTCGCCACGAACAGGCGTTTGCCCACCGAATCGTAGGCCAGCCCTTCGAACCCCTTGTTGCCACTCATGTGCACGCCCAGGGTCATCTGTTCGGCTTCGGCGGCGTCGAGGAATTGGGTGTCGTCCTCCAGGTGAATCTTGATCAGGCGCAGCTGGCGCTCGTCGGTGATGACGTAGATGTCTTCGCTGATGAATTCCACCGCCTCCGGATCGCCAAAGCCGATCAGGGCGATGCGCCGCAAAATCTTGCCGTCCAGCGACAACTCGATCAGCTCGGCATTTTTATTGGTGACGGTGAACAGGCTCTTGCGGATCGGATCGAACGTCAGCGCTGAAACGTCATCGTCCAGGCCGTCGATCACCTGCGCTTCGACCGTAACCCGGTATTGATCCAGGGCGATGGCCTGTTCGCTGGTGGTTCTCCAGAGGGTGTTGAGGTTGAACCAGGCGCGTTCGAACAGGCGCAGATGTTGGCCGGCGGCGATCAGAAAGATCAGCGCCAGCGCCAGCAGTATCAGGATCAAGGTTTTGGAGCGGGCGAGTCGACGCATGTTGGGGTGGGCTCGGATAAGAACAGGTGCGTGGAAATACCACGGATGCCTGAACTGAAGCTTAATGGCTGTGTGCCACACCCTACAACGAAGGAGGATTTATCCTACAGAGTTAGTGCTGTCAGCGCTGTTTTTCGAAACGATAGAACAGATTCGGCTCGCTGACCATGTACAGATTGCCGGCTTCATCGACGGTGACGCCTTCGGCACGAGGGATTGTGTCTTTCAATCCGTTTAGGCCGCCCAGCAAGGTCATGAAGCTGACCTGTTCGCCTTTTTCGTCCAGTTCCAGCAGCAGATGGGAGTCGGCGGAAAGTGCCAGCATGTGACCGCTGCGCGGGTCGATCGCCAGTGCCGAGAGGTTGCGCAGGTCCAGTTCATGGCTGGCATGGCTCTGCTTGTCGCCCTTGAGCGACTGGCTGCCATCGCTTTTCCAGGTGAACAGCGCGGGTGGGCGTTCCTCTCCGAGCACCAGTTGCTGGTTGCGCGGGTCCCAGGCGATCGCTTCGAACCCTTTGTTCTGGTTCTTGGATGGGCCGAGATCATAGTGGGGGAAGTCGGCATTGTTCAGTTCGCGGGTATCGGCATCAACGTGGACGATGGTCAGTGTGTGATTTCGTTCGTCGGTGATGGCCAGCAGGCCGTTTTCCATATAAGCCACGCCCTCGGGGTTGTTCCAGCCCACCAAGGGCATCTTGCGCAGCACGTCGCCTTGCAGGGTCAGTTCCACCAGGAACGGGTACTTGCCCATGACGGCGAACAAGGTCTTGGTCTGCGGGTTGTAGGTCACATCGGACGCCTCGTCCTTCTCCATGCCGGGTAGTGGCTTGGCGTCGATTACGGCGCGGTAGTCCGGCAACCAGATGCTCTCCTGGCGCTGGGCCGGGCTCTGGAAGTGTTCCGATAGCCAAAGCAGGCCGCGGTCGTCCCAATGCATCGCAAACGTCAGGCCATAGGCAGCGGCCACCGCCAGCAGCGACCAGGCATACCAGGGCAGGGCGAAGCGGGAGCGGCGGGCAGGTTTGGCAGCAGGCAGTGCTTGGGTTTTGGCCATCGGGGAATGCGTTCCAGAGAATTCGGCTAGGGGGTGTTGGCTCAGATGCCGCATTCCCCGGAATTATCCGGATGACATGTGAAAAAAACGGTAAATGATCGGATATGCGCCATATATACCTGTGGGGGCGAGCCTGCTCGCGATAGCGGTGTGTCAGCCAACATTAATGTGTCGGATAGACCGCTATCGCGAGCAGGCTCGCTCCCACAGTGAGGTCAGCATTGCGTTTTTAACGAACGCTGCTTTCGAAGCGGCTCGCCCCGGGCAGTTCCAGGATCAGTTCGTCGCCTGCATTCAGCGGCCCGACGCCCGCCGGGGTGCCGGTGAGGATCACGTCGCCAGCCAGCAGCGAGAAACAGCCGGCCATGTACTGGATCATCGGCACGATGGGGTTGAGCATCAGGCTGCTGTTGCCGTCCTGGCGCACTTCGCCGTTGATGGTCAGGCGAACGGCGATATCGGTCAGGTCGGCAAAGGTGCCGCTCGACACGAACGGGGCGAGCACTGCCGCGCCGTCGAAGGACTTGGCCACTTCCCAGGGCAGGCCCTTGGCCTTGAGTTCGGCCTGCTTGTCCCGCAGGGTCAGGTCCAGGGCCGGGGCGAAGCCGGAGATGGCGTCCAGCACTTCCTCGGCGCTTGGGCGTGGCGACAGCGGTTTGCCGATCAGCACGGCGATTTCCGCCTCGTAGTGCACCGAGCCACGGTCGGCAGGAATGCTGAAACCGCCTTCCAGCGGCACCACGCAACTGCCCGGCTTGATGAACAGCAAGGGTTCGGTGGGCACCGGGTTATCCAGTTCCTTTGCATGTTCGGCGTAGTTACGGCCAATGCACACCACTTTCCCTACCGGGAAGTGAATACGTGTGCCGTCGACATACTGGTGCTGATAGCTCATTACCGACTCCTGCTTCAGGGATTCATCAGGTGTTTTTAGGCGTCAAACCGCGAAAATCTTGCCCGGGTTCATGATGCCGTTCGGGTCGAATACCGCCTTCACGGCTTTCATGTACTCGATTTCCACGGGCGAACGACTATAGGTCAGGTAGTCGCGCTTGGTCATACCCACGCCGTGTTCGGCGGAAATCGAGCCGTTGTATTTCTCGACGGTTTCAAAGACCCACTTGTTCACGGTTGCGCATTTGGCGAAGAACTCATCCTTGCTCAGGCTTTCCGGCTTGAGGATGTTCAGGTGCAGGTTGCCGTCACCGATGTGGCCGAACCAGACGATTTCGAAGTCAGGGTAGTGTTCGCCGACGATCGCGTCAATTTCCTGCAAAAATGCTGGAACTTTCGAGACGGTCACCGAGATGTCGTTCTTGTACGGCGTCCAGTGGGAGATGGTTTCGGAGATGTACTCGCGCAGCTTCCACAGGTTCTGCAGTTGGGTTTCGCTCTGGCTCATCACGCCGTCCAGCACCCAGCCTTGCTCCACGCAATGCTCGAAGGTTTCCAGGGCGTGGTTGGCGACTTCTTCAGTGGTGGCTTCGAATTCCAGCAGCGCGTAGAACGGGCACTCGGTTTCGAACGGTGCGGGCACGTCGCCGCGAGCGAGGATTTTGGCCAGGGCCTTGTCGGAGAAAAACTCGAAGGCGGTCAGGTCCAGCTTGCCCTGGAAGGCGTGCAGCACCGGCATGATCGAATCGAAGTCCGGTGTGCCGAGCACCATGGCGGTGAGGTTTTTCGGCGCACGGTCCAGGCGCATGGTGGCCTCGACCACGAAGCCCAGGGTGCCCTCGGCGCCGATGAACAGCTGCCGCAAGTCGTAGCCGGTGGCGTTCTTGATCAGGTCTTTGTTCAGCTCCAGCAGGTCACCCTTGCCGGTGACGACCTTCATGCCCGCCACCCAGTTGCGGGTCATGCCGTAGCGAATGACCTTGATCCCGCCGGCATTGGTGCCGATATTGCCGCCAATCTGGCTCGAGCCGGCCGAAGCGAAGTCTACCGGGTAGTACAGGCCATGTTCTTCGGCCTTGTTCTGCAGTTGTTCGGTAACCACGCCAGGCTGGCAGACCGCGGTGCGGTCGGTGAGGTTCACGTCGAGCACCTGGTTCATGTAGTCGAACGACACGACCACTTCGCCGTTGGCCGCCACGGCTGCGGCGGAAAGCCCGGTACGTCCGCCCGATGGCACCAGCGCGATTTTGTGTGCGTTGGCCCAGCGCACGATGGCCTGGACCTGTTCGGTGGTCTTGGGAAAGACGATGGCCGAAGGCGCAGGGGCAAAATGCTTGGTCCAATCCTTGCCGTAAGCGTTCAGGGAGTCGGCATCGGTCAGGACCTTGCCAGGCTCAACCAGGGTCTTCAGCTCATCTATCAGGGCAGGATTGGTCATCGACAGAACTCTCGAACAATTCATGGTCATCCTGAGAACGCTTCACGTCGCAGGAATGAGTGTTTAGCGGGGTGCGTATGCTAGCATACCGGCCCCGCAGCGTAGTGCCCAACGGCTGTTCTGCGGCGACGGCTGTCATGCCGGTCGGGCCAGCATGCGCTGTCCGATTCCCTGCCATTTTTCTCCGGGACACAGGTTTACGCAGATGAGCAAGACTTCTCTCGATAAGAGCAAGATCAAGTTCCTTCTTCTCGAAGGCGTCCACCAATCGGCTGTCGACGTCCTCAAGTCGGCGGGCTACACCAGCATTGAGTACATCACCAGTTCTCTGCCGGAAGCCCAGCTCAAGGAAAAGATCGCCGATGCTCACTTCATCGGCATTCGCTCCCGTACCCAATTGACCGAAGAGGTCTTCGATCACGCCAAGAAACTGGTGGCGGTCGGCTGCTTCTGCATCGGCACCAACCAGGTTGACCTCAACGCGGCGCGCGAGCGCGGTATCGCGGTGTTCAACGCGCCGTACTCCAACACCCGTTCCGTTGCCGAACTGGTGCTGGCCGAAGCGATCCTGCTGCTGCGCGGCATCCCTGAGAAGAACGCTTCCTGCCACCGTGGCGGCTGGATCAAGAGTGCGGCCAACTCCTTCGAAATCCGTGGCAAGAAGCTGGGTATCGTCGGCTACGGCTCGATCGGCACCCAGTTGTCGGTACTGGCTGAAGGCCTTGGCATGCAGGTGTTCTTCTACGACACCGTGACCAAGCTGCCCCTGGGCAACGCTACCCAGGTCAACAACCTGCACGAGTTGCTGGGCATGGCCGACATCGTGACCCTGCACGTGCCGGAAACCGCTGCCACCCAGTGGATGATCGGCGAGAAGGAAATCCGCGCCATCAAGAAGGGCGGGATCCTGATCAACGCCGCTCGCGGCACCGTGGTCAAGCTCGACGCCCTGGCCGACGCGATCAAGGACAAGCACCTGATTGGCGCCGCCATCGACGTGTTCCCGGTGGAGCCACGCTCCAACGACGACATCTTCGAAAGCCCGCTGCGTGGCCTGGACAACGTGATCCTGACCCCGCACATCGGCGGTTCCACCGCTGAAGCCCAGGCCAACATCGGTCTGGAAGTGGCGGAAAAACTGGTCAAGTACAGCGACAACGGTACGTCGGTATCGTCGGTGAACTTCCCGGAAGTGGCCCTGCCGGCACACCCTGGCAAGCACCGCTTGCTGCACATCCACGAAAACATCCCGGGTGTGATGAGCGAGATCAACAAGGTCTTCGCCGAAAACGGCATCAACATTTCCGGTCAGTTCCTGCAGACCAACGAGAAAGTCGGCTACGTCGTGATCGACGTCGACGCCGAATACTCGGACCTGGCGCAAGAGAAGCTGCAGCACATCAATGGCACCATTCGTTGCCGCGTGTTGTTCTAAGCAGGCCTGGCTTGCAATAAAAAACGGGAGCCTCGCAAGGGACTCCCGTTTTTTTTGCCTGACGCAACATCAAAACCCTGAAGGGTGGTGGTGTGTCGGCCAGGGCTGTTACTTCACGTTTACCGTGATTTTCTCGGACACGATCGACGGATCGAACGGCATGTGGCCGCTGTCACCCAGGATCAATTGCAAGGTGTGCTTGCCCGGGGCCAGTTTGATGTCGGCCTGGGTTTATGCCTTGCCGAAGTGCATGTGGTTGGCGTCGTTTGGAATCGGCGCGCCAGCGGCAGGCAGTTTGTCGACATCGATGAGCAAATGGTGATGGCCAGTATTTTTGGTCACATCGCCGGCCGGGGCCAGGGCGATCTCCTTGACGCCGAACTTGACCGTGAACTCTTGGGCGACGGTGGCGCCGTCTGCCGGGGAAACGATGAACACTTTTGCACCTTCGGGTGCCGAGGTCGCGGCGGTTGCCAGCATCGAGGCGCCCAATAACAGGCCGGCCAACGTGGCACGAGACATAAAGCTTTGCATTTTTTTCTCCAGTTTTTCCATGAAATCCGCCTGGCCATGACAACTTCATGACCAATCGTTGTCAAAGCTTGCAACAACCATAGCAAAGCGCGGCTGAAACGGGCGTCGCTAAATACAAAGGAGTGACCATGCGCTTTCTGCCTGGCCTGATTTGCCTGCTACCCCTTTTGAGTCCCCTGGCTCATGCCGAACTGATCGATGACATCAATGACCGTGGCGAACTGCGCATTGCCCTCGAGGCCAACACCGCGCCCTTCAACTTCAAGGAAGACGGCAAACTCACCGGTTTCGAAGTGGAACTGGGCGAAATGCTTGCCAGTGAGCTCGATGTACGCCCCGACTTCGTGGTCACTGATGCCGGGGACCTGATGAGCGGGGTGGAGAGCGGCAAGTACGACGTCGCCATCAACCACATAGCAATGACCCCGGAACTGGCGGAACGTTTCGATCTCAGTGCTGCTTACAGCCATCCGGATGCACAACTGCTGGCGAGCAAGGATGAGACGCCACGCCCGTTGGTCATGGCGCAGTCATTCCAGCCAGAAAAAAAGAACGACCCGGCGCCGAGCCTGGTGATTCCGTTCCAGAAGGGCAACCCGGCCTTCAAGTCCAGCCTGGACAACGCCCTGACGCGTATCAAGGATGATGGAAGGCTGGAGCGGTTGTCGCAGAAGTGGTTGGGGCTGTAGGAGCTGACGAGTGCAACGAGGCTGCGATCTTTCCAAGGACACTTGAATCTCAAGCGAAAGATCAAAAGATCAAAAGATCGCAGGCGCCTACAGAGCTCAGTGGGAGTAAGTTCTTCGCCAGGGTTCAGCATTGAACCGGTTCAGACGAGTCTGTCTTCAGGGTTTACGCCAGACACTCGCCAACCAAGGCTGTTGCTCCCGCGGCAGCCCCGCCGGTCGGTAGTAATGCTCCAGTTCCACGAAGCCTGCGTCGCCGAGCAGCGTGCGCCAGGCCGCGAGGTCGTGGTAGGCGCCGAAGCGCTGGCCGTTCCAGCCCTCCTGGTTTTCGCCTCGAGGGTTTGAGCTGAACAGTACGCCGTCGGGCTTGAGGGTGGCGTGCAGTTGCTTGAGCACCCGCGGCAGTTCCTGGACGGGCACATGAAACAGCACCGCGTTGGCGAAAATCCCGTCAAAGCGCTCGGCCGGTAGGTCGAGTTCCAGGAAGTCCTGTTGCCACACCTCGCAGCCGCTGTCCTGGTGCGCCATCCGGGCAAACGCTTCTGAACCGTCGAGGCCGACCGCGACGTGGCCCAGGGCCGTGAATGTCCGCAGGTCGCGCCCCGGGCCGCAGCCGAAATCCAGGATGTGCAACGGTGCCTGGCCCTGGATATGGCGCAGCAGGGCGTCGATGTTCTGGCTGACATCGTGATCGCGGGTGCCTTCGCGAAAGCTTTCTGCCACGGCGTTGTAATGGCCCAGGGTCGTGGCAGTGATGGCGTGCAAGTCTTCGGTGGTGCGTTTCATGATCGTGGGCTTAGGTGGGGAGCGTCAGCCGACTATACCGCAAGATCCTTGGTCTACCGGTGGGTCGAGCCCGTGTGTTGTTGGGGTAGATGGGCCAGTGCGTGAAACAGCTTTTCGCGCAGGGTGCCGTTGTCGTATTCGGTTTTGTACGAGCCGCGTCGTTGCAACTCGGGAATCACCAGGTCGATGACGTCCACGTACTGGGAAAAATCGATTCCCGTCGATGCGGCAAAATGCGCCACGCCGGCCTCGGCGCTGGCGTAGCTCAGGTACTCGGCATGCTTGGCCCAGGCAGCCGTTTCGGCCACGGCAATCTAGGCAGGGCCTTGGCGTATTGCACTGGAGTGATCGTGTTCCGTTCCATACCCACCTCACATCTCAAGAAAACGCCGCGTTGAATGCGGCGAGCGAAAATCGAGAATGTCCGGTGATCCGGTCTATATACCTTAAACGCGTTTATATTATTTTTTGAACTAACTTTTAGGACTGCGGCTAGCGGGCTTTTGCCGGGTGATGTTGTAGCGAGGGGATTTATCCCCACGCGACAAAAAGCTTCTTTAGGGTATTCACGTTCGGTGACGTGACTCGGCCGCCAGGAGGGGTTCTTTCGGCGGGTTGTTCAGATACGGATTGGCGCAACCGATCTTCAACGTCCGTGGCGGTGCCCAGTGGGAGTTGTTGCCCACACGGTCGAGGATGCAATAGGTCACTTCCAGGCGCAGGTCTTCTCCTGCCTCCAGGATGATCTGCGGCGGGACCCAGATATGGATTGGCTGGCCGACGTCGCTGGCGGTAACGGCAGGCAGGTCCATGCGCACATCGCCCCAGCGCAGGGTCACGGCATCACCGGCGGCCATGTTCAGGTAGGGTTCGATGGTCAGTGGTACGCCGCGCTTGATCTGGTTGGGGTTCACCCCTTGGCGTCGGATCGTGTCGGGAATGCGCACTGGGGCCAGGCTTTGGTTTTCATCGCCGCTCAGGGGCGACGGCTGCCCGCCAGGGCAATCGAGCTTTGCGTGTACCCGTTGCTTGGCGGATAGCGCCGGCCCACGCCCGACCTGCATCACCCGATAGTGGATGCGCGAAGTCCCATCGACGATGAAACTCTCCGGGACCCGCAGGGTGACGCGGTCTTGCGCATCGGCGTGCGACAGCAAGCGCGAGCCGACGTAGCAGTTGTCCCAGAACAGTTCGATCAGGTCGCCGGCGTCCATACCGGGGTAGGGCGCAATGGCAACCTCCAGGTGAGCGGCGTTGGCGATATTGATGCCGGTGGGGTGGGCGTTGGCCAAGGTGGGTGCAGCCAATTCGGAACTCTTCGACTTACATGTCATGGTGTTCTCCTTGATGCTTGAAAACGAAGTCCGTTTCGGGAAGATCAACGGCAACGACTAATTGCGAGATATCTTTATGTGTACAGTCATGTAGGCGGATTGTGCTTAATCACTGAGCAGAACATAAATAATGTGCATCGCCTGTTGGACACTAGATAAGGGCTCAATAGTTTCAGTGTCAATAGAGGCACTTGCTTAATAATTCAATGTTAAAGGCTTCAGAAATATCCTACGCACTCGTGTTAATAATGCGCGGCATCACAA
The DNA here is from genome assembly GCF_963970515.1 of Pseudomonas sp. RL_5y_Pfl2_73. Lineage (NCBI taxonomy): Bacteria > Pseudomonadati > Pseudomonadota > Gammaproteobacteria > Pseudomonadales > Pseudomonadaceae > Pseudomonas > Pseudomonas sp. RL_5y_Pfl2_73. Next base: position 61,160 of record NZ_CAXAPD010000018.1, read on the forward strand.
GCCATTTTCCCAGGCTCGCAGGTTTTTGAAAAGTGCTCCGGAGAGCGTCTTAAGACTAAAAAAGGCAGGGGCTTGGGCTCAGAGGAAGTGTTACGAGAGGTAGGTCCATGCCGCACATAAAACGGTCGAGGATGTTGAGTGGGGCGCAAGTCGCACGTTGTTTCTTTGTGCTCAAATTTATGACGGTAGTGTCTTGAATGTGTTGTGGCGGCCTCACTTCCATCCTTGGAAGTGATGGCGCTCCCCATAACTTACTGGGTGCCGTGTCCGTCGGAGAGGAACTTGCTGAGGAACTGTCGCGTGCGTTCTTCCTTGGGTGCTGCAAACAAGGCCTTGGCTTCGCCTTGTTCGACGATCACGCCTTTGTCGAAGAACACCACGCGGTTGGCCACGTCTCGGGCGAAGCCCATTTCGTGGGTCACGATGACCATGGTGCGTTTTTCTTCGGCCAAGCCGCGAATGGTTGCCAGCACCTCGCCTACCAGCTCCGGATCGAGGGCCGAGGTCGGCTCGTCGAACAGGATGACCGCCGGCTCCATCGCCAACGCTCGGGCTATCGCCACGCGCTGTTGCTGACCGCCGGAAAGGCGCCGTGGATAGGCGTCCTCCTTGCCGGCCAAGCCGACCTTGGCCAAGAGCTTGCGCCCCAGGGCTTCGGCTTCGGCACGGGGAACTTTCTTCACCACTTGCGGGCCTTCAGTGACATTTTCCAAGGCGGTGCGATGGGGAAACAGGTTGAAGTTCTGGAACACGAAGCCCACCTGCTGGCGCAAGCGGCGCACCAGGCCCTGTTGCTGGTTTAGCGGGCGACTGCCATCGATCTCGATGTCGCCGACCTTGATCCGGCCGCTGGTAGGCTCTTCGAGGAAATTCAGGCAGCGCAGGAACGTCGTCTTGCCCGAGCCGCTGGGGCCGATGATCGCAACCACTTCGCCTTCTTCGATCTTCAAGTCGATGCCGTTGAGCACCACCTGACCCTTGAACTGCTTTGTCAGTTTTTCCACGACAATCATGGGTCAGGACTCCTGGTCATGCCGATTGACCCGGGCTTCCAGGACGTTCTGCAGGTGCGAGAGCACGCTGGCCAGAACCCAATAGATCAGCGCGGCGGCAAGGTACATGGTGAAGATTTCGAAGGTTCGCGCGGTGATCAACTGCGCCTGGCGGAACAGCTCCGGTACCTGGATGGTTGCCGCCAGCGCGGTGTCCTTGACCAGGGAAATGAAGCTGTTGCCCAGCGGTGGCAGGGCCGTGCGTGCCGCTTGCGGCAGGATGGCCCGGCGCAGGGTCTGGGCGCGGGTCATGCCGATGCTTGCCGCCGCTTCCCACTGGCCGCGCTCGATGGAGCTGATGGCGGCCCGCAGGATTTCACACGCGTAGGCGCCCATGTTCAGCGAGAAACCGATCAGGGCCGCCGGTAGCGGATCCAGCTCGATGCCCAGTTGCGGCAACCCGTAATAGATCACGAACAACTGCACCAGCAACGGCGTGCCGCGAAAGAACGACACGTAGATGCGGGCGATCCAGTTCACCAGTTTGAAGCGCGACAGGCGCATCAGCGCCAGGCCGAACCCCAGCAGCAAGCCGAAAAACATACCGCCCAGGCTGAGGATGACCGTGTAATACGCGCCCTTGAGCAGGAAGGGCGCGGAATCCAGTGCGAGTTGAAGAGCAGCTTCCATTATTGGGTAACGTCAGCGCTGAAGTATTTTTCCGAAAGCTCTTTCAGCGTACCGTCGGCGCGCAGTTTCTCGATCGCCTTGTTCACGGCTGCCAGCAACTCTGGCTCGCCCTTACGCAGGGCAATACCGGACTCCTGGCGCGAAAAGGCTTCGCTGGTCACCGTGGTGTCCTTGGCTTTCTTGGCGTATTCCAGTGCGGCCAGGCGGTCGATCAGGATGGTATCGATACGACCGACGCGCAGGTCCTGGAACTTGGTTGGGTCGTCATCGTAGGTTTTGACTTGGGCGCCCGGTACTTCTGCCTTGACCCACTGTTCGTAGTTGGTGCCAAGGCCCACGCCGACTTTTTTTCCGTCCAGGTCGGCGGCCTTCTTGATGTTCAGCTCGTCGGCTTTCTTGGTCAGTACCAGCGCTTGAATCCCGGAGACGGTGTACGGCTCGGAGAAATCGTACTTTTTCTTACGTTCCTCGGAGATGGTCACCTGGTTGACCACTGCGTCCAGACGCTTGGATTCCAGGGCCGCGAGAATGCCGGCCCAAGGGGTCGTTTGCAGTTTGACTTTCACCCCCAGTTCCTTGGCCAGGGCTTCGGAGAACTCCACTTCGAAGCCGGACAGTTTGCCGCTGTCATCAACGAAACTGAACGGTGGATACGTGCCTTCCAAGCCGATCTTGATTTCGCCGGTGTCCTTGATTTTCTGCAGTTGCTCACCGGCAACTGCTTGCCCCAACAGCCCGGCGCTCAATGCCAGGCCCAGCGAACCTAGCAACAGGTTGCGACGTAATGCGGAAAAATTCATGACAAGCCCCTGTGTTTTCTTATGAAGAGGTTATTTTGGCTGAGCGACGGCGTAGCCGCGATCCGAAAAGATTGCCACATCCTGCCTTAAAGCAGCTTGGGCGTCTTGCGGCAAATGCGCCTGCGGCGAGACTATAGGATGGCTTTTATAGATTGGAAAATAATATTAAATCATCCACATATTCCAAAATCCAATGGGTTCTCCTGTGGGAGCGAGCTTGCTCGCGAGGGTCTGTCAGCCAAATTGATCGTGGCTGATCCACCGCTATCGCGAGCAGGCTCACGCCCATATAGAGGTTCCCCCCGACATCTCAGAACGCCGCATTATAGGCAAACAACGCCGGTGCGCCGCCGGTGTGCAGGAAGATGATCGGGCCATCGTCGAAACGGTCACGACCCATGCCGTCGAGCAGGCCGGCCATGGCCTTGCCGGTGTAGACCGGATCGAGCAGCAGGCCTTCCTGGCTGGCCAGCAACTTGACCGCCGCCAGTGTCCCGGCGTTCGGTTCACCGTAGCGGGGGGCGAAATATTCGTCCCACAGGTTCACTTTGAACGCTTCTGGAAGGGCGACTTCGAGCAACGCTGCGGTGCGCTCGGCCAGGCCCTGGACCTTCGGAAACTGGTCCTCCTCGCTGCGCGAAACCGTGACGCCGATGACAGGCAGCGCCGGCAGGGCTTCACTCAGCGCCAGCGCCAAGCCACTGTGGGTGCCGGCACTGCCGGAGGCCAGTACCACGGCGGCGAATTCAATTCCGGTGTCCTTGATCTGCTCGGCCAGTTCCAGGCCGGCGCGCACATAACCCAGCGCGCCCAAGGCGTTCGAACCACCTATTGGCACCAGATAGGGTTTTTTCCCGTTGCTGCGCAGGCGACCGGCCAGGGCTTGTAGCTGCTCATCGGCGTTGTCCAGGTGGTCCACTAACTCGACCTTGGCGTCGAACAACTCCATCAGCAGCCGGTTGCCGTTGCCCAGGTAATTGCTATCTTCGGTGCCGATGGGGTTTTCCAGCAAGGCCACGCAGCCCAGGCCCAGTTTCGCGGCCAGGGCTGCGGTCTGGCGCACATGGTTGGACTGGATCGCCCCGGCGGTGATGAGGGTATCGGCGCCTTGGGCGATGGCGTCGGCGGCCAGGTATTCGAGCTTGCGCAGTTTGTTGCCACCCATGGCCAAGGGCGTCAGGTCGTCACGCTTGATATAGATGTCCCGGCCGAGCCAGGTGGAGAGGCGGTCAAGTTTTTCCAGCGGTGTCGGATGGCCGAGCAGGTCGAGACGGTTAAAGCGAGACAGCTGTTCTTTGATCATGGGTCCGTACTGGTTGTAGGCGATGCCTGGACTATAGGCACGCCGATATTCAGGGGCAACCGGCATGTTTTTGTTTGAGCGTGGATCTGGCGACACGTCGTCGGTTTGCCCTGTACTTGATCTGGGGGAGCGGGCTTGGCGCTAATGAACGAATGCCTTCCAGGCAACGTCATACCCTCCCGTAGGTTGGTGTAGCAAGCGTGCTATCAAGCCCTGCGATTGGTCCTTAGCTAGCTATTTATGTTTAACTTGAACGTTCATTCAAGTTAAACCGTCGGTTTGCTGCCCGCTCACAACAGGAGGCTTGCCTTTGCCGAGTCCATTTTCGACCACCCGGATTCTTTTTCCCGAGGTGCTGGTTTCATGAGTACCTCGCCCCTTCCATCCAGCGGCCTGGTCCGTATGAACCCGCCGGTCTTTTACTTCGCCGCGACCTTTATCTTGTTGTTCGGCCTGGTGGTGATTGCCATGCCCGCCCAGGCCGGCGCCTGGTTGTTGGCGGCGCAGAACTGGGCGGCCAATACGGTCGGCTGGTACTACCTGTTGGCGATGACGCTGTATCTGGTCTTCGTGGTGGTCACCGCCTTGTCCGGCTACGGTAAGATCAAGCTCGGTGCCGACCACGACGAACCCGAATTCAGTTACCTGTCCTGGGCCGGCATGCTGTTCGCCGCCGGCATCAGTATCACCCTGTTTTTCTTCTGCGTGTCCGAGCCACTGACCCACATGGTCCAGCCGCCCCAGGGCGAGGCTGGTACCGCCGAGGCGGCGCGCCAGGCCATGCAGATCCTGTTCTTGCACTGGGGGCTGCACGGCTGGGGTGTTTTCGCGTTCGTCGGTATGGCCCTGGCGTACTTCGCCTACCGGCACAATTTGCCGCTGGCCCTGCGTTCGGCGCTGTATCCGCTGATCGGCAAGCGCATCAACGGCCCCATCGGTTACGCCGTGGACGGCTTCGGCATAATCGCCACGGTGTTTGGCCTCGGCGCGGACATGGGCTTTGGTGTGCTGCACCTCAATTCCGGGCTCGACTACCTGTTCGGCATCGCCCATACCCAGTGGATTCAGGTCGGCCTGATCGTGCTGATGATGGGCTCGGCGATCATTGTGGCGGTGGCCGGTGTCGACAAGGGCGTGCGGGTCATGTCCGATATCAACATGCTGCTGGCCTGCGCATTGTTACTGTTCGTGCTGTTCGCCGGGCCCACCCAGCATTTACTCAACACCTTGATCCAGAACATCGGCGATTACCTCGGCGCCCTGCCGATGAAGAGCTTTGACCTGTACGCCTACAATGAACCTAGCGACTGGCTGGGCGGCTGGACGGTGTTTTACTGGGCCTGGTGGATCGCGTGGTCGCCGTTCGTGGGGCTGTTCATCGCACGGATTTCCCGTGGCCGCACCATCCGTGAGTTCGTGTTTGGCGTGCTGCTGATTCCCCTGGGTTTCACCTTGGCGTGGATGTCGATCTTCGGCAACAGCGCCATCGACCAAGTGCTGAACCACGGCATGAGTGCCCTGGGCATGTCCGCTCTGGAAAACCCATCGATGAGCCTTTACCTGCTGCTGGAAACCTACCCCTGGAGCAAGACCGTCATCGCGGTCACTGTGTTCATCAGCTTCGTGTTCTTCGTCACGTCCGCCGACTCGGGCACCGTGGTGCTGTCGACGTTGTCGGCCAAGGGCGGCAACCCCGATGAGGACGGGCCGAAATGGCTGCGGGTGTTCTGGGGGGCGATGACGGCCTTGGTGACCAGTGCGTTGCTGTTCTCCGGCAGCATCGATGCCTTGAAGTCGGCGGTGGTGCTGACGTCCTTGCCGTTCTCGTTGATTCTGTTGCTGATGATGTGGGGACTGCACAAGGCGTTCTACCTGGAGTCGCAGAAGCAAATCGCGCAATTGCACTCCCTGGCGCCGGTGTCGGATTCACGCCGGGGCACGGGCGGCTGGCGCCAACGCTTAAGCCAGGCGGTGCATTTTCCGTCCCGTGATGAGGTGTACCGTTTCCTCAACACCACGGTGCGCCCGGCCATTGAAGAGGTGACGGCGGTGTTCGTCGAAAAAGGCCTGGCGGTGGTGACTCAGCCTGACCCGGCCAACGACAGTGTCAGCCTGGAGATCGGTCACGGCGAGCAGCATCCATTCATCTACCAGGTGCAGATGCGCGGCTACTTCACGCCGTCCTTCGCCCGGGGTGGTATGGGCTCCAAGGAACTCAACAACCGTCGTTACTACCGTGCCGAGGTGCACTTGAGCGAAGGCAGCCAGGATTACGACCTGGTGGGCTACACCAAGGAGCAAGTCATCAACGACATCCTCGACCAGTACGAGCGTCATCTGCAGTTCCTGCATTTGGTGCGCTGACCAACGTGCCACCGTGCCGACCCCATCGTGAGCAGGCTCGCTCCCACAAGGCAATCACGTAACCCTGTGGGAGCGAGCCTGCTCCGGGCGGAGCGGTTTGGTTGGCGACGAAGAAACCTCAGACCAGCCCACCGTTGGCCCGCAGGATCTGCCCGTTCACCCAGCCGGCAGCCGGGCTCACCAGGAATGCGATGATGCTGGCAATGTCTTGTGGCTGGCCGAGGCGTTCCAGGGGCGGCATCTTGGCGTAGTGCTGCACCTGCTCTTCACTCTTACCGTGCATGAACAGTTCGGTGGCGACGGGGCCGGGGGCCACGGCGTTGACCGTGATCTGCCGCCCGCGCAGTTCCTTGGCGAACACCTGGGTCAGGGATTCCACTGCGGCCTTGCTGGCGATGTACACCGAGTAGCCGGGCAGGTTCAGGCCCACGGTGCTACTGGAAAAGTTCACGATCCGGCCGCCGTCGTTCAAGCGGGTCGCGGCTTCGCGCAGGGTATTGAAGGTGCCACGGGTGTTGATGGCGAACGTCTGGTCGAACAGTTCGTCGCTGTGCTGCGCCAGAGGCATCACCTGGAGGATACCGGCGTTGTTGATCAACACATCGACCTTGCCCAGTTGCGCTTCGGTTTCATCGAACAGCCTACGGACATCGGCGGCAGAGGACACGTCGGCCTTCACCGCTATGGCCTGGTGGCCGGCCTGGCGCAATTGCACCACCCACTTGGACGCCTCACTGGCGCTGTTGGCGTAGTTGATGACGACGGCGAAACCTTCGCTGGCCAGTTGCTTGGCGATTTCGGCACCGATGCCGCGGGACGCGCCGGTGATGATGGCAACTTTGGATGTTTGAGTCGGCATAGTTGAGTCCTCTTGAAGTGGGTGAGGCCAGGCTCACATGTTTACTCTCGGCGATAAATGCCGGAAAGTTGCCTTGACTGTTCAACAATCGCTAACAATAAAGGCGCCGGTTTCAGATGGATCAAGTCAAAGCGATGAAGGTGTTCGTGCGCATCTACGAGCGAAGCAGTTTCACCCTGGCCGCCGAAGACTTGAACATGCCACGGGCGACGATGACCCACACCCTCAATCAATTCGAAGCCTGGCTGGGTGTTCGCTTGTTGGAACGCAGCACCCGCAAAGTGCGCCCGACCCTCGATGGCGAAGCCTATTACCCACGCTGCGTGCAATTGCTGGCGGAACTTGAAGAAGCCGAACTGGCGTTTCGCGGCGTGGCGCCCAAAGGCAAGCTGAGGGTGGACTTGCACGGAACCCAGGCTCGGCACTTCGTGATACCGGCGTTGCCGCAATTCATGGCCCGCTATCCCGAAATAGACCTGTTCATCAGCGAGGCGGATCGTTTCGTCGATCTGATCGCCGAAGGCGTCGATTGCGTGCTGCGCTCCGGTGCGCTGGCGGATTCGTCATTGATCGGTCGACGTGTCGCCAATCTTCGGCAGATTACCTGTGCCAGTCCCGCTTACCTGCGCCAGTACGGTGAGCCGAAAAGCCTCGATGACTTGAAACATCACAGAGCGGTGAACTACGTCTCTCGGACCACCGCCAAACTGTATCCGTTTGAGTTCATGGTCGATGGCGAGCTCAAGGAGGTACCGATCGGGGGCTCGCTGTCGGTGTCCGGCGCCGAAATCTATGCCGCCTCGGCCATCGCCGGCCTGGGCTTGATCCAATGCCCGCATTACCGAATGGAAGAGCAGATCCAGCAGGGCCTGATCCAGGAAGTCCTCACCGCCACCCCACCGCCGTCCATGCCGGTGTCGGTGCTTTATCCGCACAACCGGCTCATGTCGCCGCGTGTGCGCGTGTTTGTGGATTGGTTGGCGGAGGCGTTTGCGCAGGCGCAATGACCGAGTGGTGATGGCGACGCATTGGCTGGAGAGTTGAGCCAGTCTTTTTCAGGGTGTGTGTTGTGTGTATCGAACTCATCTTTCGCAGCTAGAGTTTTCCGGCAGAGCTGCAAACACCCAGACGCCGATCTGCCCAGAGGCACGATCAATAGCATATTGAAACAGGCGGGCCTGAAATGAAGCCCATGACCGATTACGAAATCCCCGATGCGTCTGTGAAGTGTTAGCTTCTGCCACCAGCGTCCGAACAGAGAGCCTTTCGATGACCTACACCGCTGCGCAAAACCGCTACGAGTCCATTCCTTATCGCCGCGTCGGTCGCAGCGGGCTGGTGCTGCCGGCGCTGTCGCTGGGGTTGTGGCACAACTTTGGCGACAGCACGCCCATCGATACCCAGCGCGCCTTGCTGCGCACGGCGTTTGACCTGGGCATCAACCACTTCGACCTGGCAAACAACTACGGCCCTCCCTACGGCAGCGCCGAGATCAATTTCGGCCGGTTGCTGCGCGAAGATTTCAAGCAGTACCGCGATGAGTTGATCATCTCCAGCAAGGCCGGTTGGGACATGTGGCCGGGCCCCTACGGCCAGGGCGGTGGCTCGCGTAAATACGTGCTCGCCAGCCTCGACCAGAGCCTGCAACGCCTGGGGCTGGACTATGTGGATATCTTTTATTCCCACCGCTTCGACCCCGATACCCCACTGGAAGAAACCGCCAGCGCACTGGCCACTGCCGTACAGCAGGGGAAGGCGCTGTACATCGGCATTTCCTCGTATTCAGGGGTGAAAACCCGGGAAATGGCGACGCTGCTCAACGAGTGGAAAGTCCCGCTGCTGATTCACCAGCCGGCCTACAACCTGCTCAACCGCTGGGTGGAAACGGACCTGCTGGACGCCACCGACGAACTGGGCACCGGTGTGATCGCTTTCACGCCACTGGCCCAGGGCCTGTTGACCGATAAGTACCTCAAGGGTATTCCGGCCGATGCGCGGGTGAACCGTCCGGGCGGTGGCTCGCTGCAAGCCTCGCACCTGTCGGAGGAAAACATCGCCCATGTACGCGCCCTCAATGAGATCGCCCAGCGGCGCGGCCAAAGCCTGGCGCAAATGGCCTTGGCCTGGACCCTGCGCGATCCACGCGTGACCAGTGCGCTGATCGGCGCGAGCCGGCCGGAGCAAGTCATCGAGAACGTCGGGGCGTTGCAGAACCTGAGCTTCAGTGCTGAAGAACTGGCGCAGATCGATCGGTTTGCCCAGGAAGGCGGAATTAATCTTTGGGAGAAACCTTCGTCGGCTGAGTAACGCCCTACCGTGCCGGAACCGCGTAGGAGCTGTCGAGTGCAACGAGGCTGCGATCTTCCCCCAGCCACTTGAATCTCAAGCGAAAGATCAGAAGATCAAAAGATCGCAGCCTTCGGCAGCTCCTACAGTGCAGTCCAGCGAAGCGTCCTCGTCAAAGAGGGGTCAGTTGCTGATTGCCAGGATGCTCGCCTGATACGAACCCACGAACACGTCGAAGTCCCCCACTTCGTTCTGCTCCAGCTCAGTTTGCTGGACCAGTGACTCTCGGGCGGTTTTTTCGAATGCCGCCTGTGCCTGGGCGGGCAGAGGCTCGGCGCGGAAGAACTCAGCGTGGGCCTTGCTTTGGCGCAGGGAGAACTGGGAGAAGCTTTCCTGGTGCTTGGCCATGGCGGCCAGCACTTGGGCGGAGGGCGTGAGGGACGGATCACGGACTTTCGCCACTTGTGCATCCAGCGCCTGGCGGTGGGCATCGCCACCTTGGCTCTGATCGAGCAGCGAGGCCAGCGGCGCGATTTTTTCCAGCAATTCGACGGCCCAGGCCTGCATGTCCACTGACTGACCCTGATGCTGCAATTGCAGACCCGGCTTGCGGCCTTCCTTGACCACGGTCAGGAAGTTACTCGTGGCGTTGCTGCATTCGTTGTTTTCCAGCTGCGGGCTGTCATTAAGGCCGCAATACAGCAGGAACGCATCGAGGAACCGCGACTCGGTGAGGTCGATACCCATTGGCAGGAAAGGGTTGATGTCCAGGCAACGCACTTCGACGTACTGGATACCCCGGGCCATCAAGGCCTGGATCGGCCGCTCGCCGGTGTAGGTCACGCGTTTGGGGCGGATGTTGGAGTAGTACTCGTTTTCGATCTGCAGGATGTTGGTGTTGAGCTGCACCCACTCGCCGTTTTGGTGGGTGCCGGCTTCGACGTACGGCGCATAAGGTGTCGCCACCGCTTTGCGCAGGCTGTCGGTGTAGCTGGCCAGGTCGTTGTAGCAAGGCGTGAGGCCGGCCTGGGCGTTGCTCTGGTAACCCAGGTCGCTCATGCGCAGGCTGGTGGCGTAGGGCAGGTACAAGGTGTCCGGGTCCAGTTGTTCCAACTGGTGCGGGCGACCCCGCAGGAAACCGGCGTCCAGGGCCGGCGAGGCACCGAACAGGTACATCAGCAACCAGCTGTAGCGGCGGAAATTTCGGATCAGTGCGATGTAGGCCGACGACTGGAAGTCACGGTCGCTGGCCTCGATGCCCTCGGCCTGCCGGAGCAGGGGCCAGAGCTTTTCCGGCAGGGAAAAGTTGTAGTGGATCCCGGCAATGCATTGCATGCTCTTGCCGTAGCGCAGGGCCAGGCCCTGGCGATAGACGTACTTGAGCCGACCGATATTCGAGGTGCCGTAATACGCGATCGGGATGTCCTCTTCCGCCGGCAGTGGGCACGGCATCGAAGGGCTCCACAGGTACTCGTCGCCCAGTTTGCTGTAGGCAAACCGGTGGATCTTGTCGAGGCTGCTCAGGGTATCGGCCGGGTTGGCCAGGGCCGGTGTGATGAACTCCAGCAGCGACTCGGAATAGTCGGTAGTGATCTGTTCGTTGGTCAACGCCGAACCCAGGGCCTTGGGGTGCGGGGTCGGCGCCAAGTGCCCATTGCCGGTGACGCGCAGGCATTCACGCTCGATGCCGTGCAGGCACTGTTCGAGCAGAGAGAGGTTGGCGCGCTCGCCGAGCAGGGCCAGGCGGCGGTTTAAAAGGTCGCTCAAGTTGAATTCCTTCACGCGTCAGTCGCCCCAATATGGGGGTGGGCAAGACGGTCTACAAGGGTGAAGTTAAAACTGGCGTTTTCGCCTGGTTTTCATGCTGCCAAAGACAATCATCACACCCCCTGTGGGAGCGAGCCTGCTCGCGATAGCGGTCTGTCAGTCAACTTTTATATTGACTGGTCCACCGCTATCGCGAGCAGGCTCGCTCCCACAAGGGGTTTCGGCGCGGCATTCATGGCATCGAAATTAACTCAAATCGATGACAGGGAGCTATAGGACAGCGAACGTGCCTTGCGCTTTTGCGACCAGTTTGTCGCCTTGCATCACCTCGGCCTCGACCACCAGCGTGCGCCGGCCGGGGTGGATGACCCGGGCGGTGCACAACACGTCGCCGTCGGACACGGCGCGAATGTAGTTGATCTTGCATTCGATGGTCGCGCTTTGCTGGTCAAAGCCATGGACGCTGGAGCAGGCCAGTCCCATGGCGATGTCCACCAGGCTGAACAGCGCGCCGCCGTGCAGCTTGCCGCCGCGATTGCGCAGCGGCGGCTCAAGGCCCAGGGCGACTTGCGCCACCCCGTCCCCAAGGCTGTGCAGACGGCAGCCAAGCAGCTTGAAAAAGGCGCTCTCCACCAACCCGGCTGGCACGTCCATCAGCGTTTCTTCAGCTGCTTGGCGTTGGCGAACAAAGAAGCCATGGCGTTGTTCGCGGGTGCCGCGGTGGCGGTTTCCTTGCGTGGCGCGGTGTTTTGCGACTGGCGTGGCGTCGAGCCAGGACGCGCACCACGGGCCCCGTCGACTTTTTCGCCCGGCGTGTCGCTCATGCGCATCGACAGGCCGACGCGTTTGCGCGGGATGTCGACTTCCATGACCTTCACTTTCACCACATCACCGGCCTTCACCGCTTCGCGCGGGTCCTTGATGAACTTCTCGGATAAGGCCGAGATGTGCACCAGACCGTCCTGGTGCACGCCGATGTCGACGAAGGCACCGAAGTTGGTGACGTTGGTTACCACACCTTCGAGGATCATGCCCGGTTGCAGGTCCTTGAGGTCTTCGACGCCGTCCTGGAACTCGGCGGTCTTGAACTCAGGGCGCGGGTCGCGGCCCGGTTTCTCCAGCTCCTGGAGGATGTCGGTGACGGTGGGCAGGCCGAAGGTTTCGTCAGTGAATTTCTTCGGATCCAGGCGTTTGAGGAACCCGGCGTCACCGATCAGCGAACGGATGTCGCGGTCGGTCTGGGCGGCGATGCTTTGCACCAGCGGGTAGGCTTCAGGGTGGACCGCCGACGAGTCCAGCGGGTTATCGCCGTTCATGACCCGCAGGAAGCCGGCGGCCTGTTCGAAGGTCTTTTCACCCAGGCGCGGGACTTTCTTCAGCGCGGCGCGGGTCTTGAACGCGCCGTGTTCGTCACGGTGGGTGACGATGTTCTGCGCCAGGGTGGCGTTCAGCCCGGAGATTCGCGCCAACAGCGCCACCGACGCGGTGTTCACGTCCACGCCCACGGCGTTCACGCAATCTTCCACCACCGCGTCCAGGCCACGGGCCAGTTTCAATTGGGAAACGTCGTGCTGGTACTGGCCGACACCGATGGATTTGGGGTCGATCTTCACCAGCTCCGCCAGCGGGTCCTGCAGGCGCCGGGCGATGGACACCGCGCCACGGATCGATACATCGAGGTCCGGAAACTCCTTGGAGGCCAGTTCCGACGCTGAGTAAACCGAAGCGCCGGCCTCGGAGACCATGACCTTGGTCATCTTCATGGCGGGGTATTTCTTGATCAGCTCGGCGGCCAGCTTGTCGGTCTCGCGGCTGGCGGTGCCGTTGCCGATGGCGATCAGGTCCACCGAATGCTTGGCGCACAGCGCGGCGAGCACGGCGAGGGTCTGGTCCCACTTGTTGTGCGGCACGTGCGGGTAGACCGTGGCGTGGTCCAGCAGCTTGCCGGTGGAGTCCACCACGGCCACCTTGCAACCGGTGCGCAGACCCGGGTCCAGGCCCAGGGTGGCGCGTGGGCCGGCCGGGGCGGCCAGCAGCAGGTCGTGCAGGTTGTGGGCGAACACGTTGATCGCCTCGGTCTCGGCGTTATCGCGCAACTCGCCCAGCAGGTCGGTTTCCAGGTGGGTGTAGAGCTTGACCTTCCAGGTCCAGCGCACCACCTCGGCCAGCCATTTGTCGGCGGCGCGATTCTGGTTCTGGATGCCGAACTGCTGGCCGACCATGCCTTCGCACGGGTGCATGGTGCCGGGCAATTGTTCACCGACTTTCAGTGCGGAGCTGAGGATGCCTTCGTTGCGGCCACGGAAAATCGCCAGGGCACGGTGGGACGGCATGCTCTTGAGCGGTTCGTCGTGTTCGAAGTAGTCGCGGAACTTCGCGCCTTCCTCTTCCTTGCCGGCGATCACCCGGGCGCTGAGAATGGCTTCCTGTTTGAGGAAGTTACGCAGTTTTTCCAGCAGGTTGGCGTCTTCGGCGAAACGCTCCATGAGGATGTACTTGGCGCCTTCCAGCGCTGCTTTCACGTCCGCCACGCCTTTTTCGGCATCGACGAAGCGCGCGGCTTCGGTTTCCGGGGCCAGGGTCGGGTCGTTGAACAAGCCGTCGGCCAGTTCGCCGAGGCCGGCTTCCAGGGCGATCTGGCCCTTGGTGCGGCGCTTTTGCTTGTAGGGCAGGTACAAGTCTTCAAGGCGGGTCTTGGTGTCGGCCAACTTGATGTCGCGCTCAAGTTGCGGGGTCAGCTTGCCCTGCTCCTGGATGCTGGCCAGGATGCTGATACGCCGTTCGTCGAGTTCTCGCAGGTAGCGCAGACGCTCTTCCAGATGACGCAATTGGGTGTCATCGAGGCTGCCGGTGACTTCTTTCCGGTAGCGGGCGATAAATGGCACCGTAGAGCCTTCATCGAGTAGCGTGACGGCCGCTTCGACCTGTTGTGGGCGTACGCCGAGTTCCTCGGCGATGCGGCTGTTGATGCTGTCCATAAAACCACCTGACAAATTGTGAAATCAGGCTCGCCACCGCGCAAACAGGGCTCGGCGAGACTGGTTGAGCGGCCTGGCGTGCGCCGCTGCCTGGGTCAACAGGCTGCCTGTTGACCCGCGAAATTCAAAAAGTGCTGCCGGGCCAAGGGGAAAAAACGATACGCCGGGATAATGATCCGACATTCCCTGGCACAAAAGGCCGCGCATTATAACCAGCGTTCCGTCCTTCGGGGGCGTCGTGGTCTGTAGGTTTGATACCCGGATTTGTGGAGCTAGAGGAAAAATCTGCTAACAATGCACACGGTGCGTATAACGGCAGCTAGGCCATAATGCGCGCCAAGATCAAAGGAGCTTCCTATGAGCAGCACCGCACAAACTGCTGAAGGCGAAAAAATTCTTATTGTTGACGACGATCCGGGGCTGAGCAGCTTGCTGGAACGCTTTTTCGTCAGCAAGGGCTACCGCGCCCGCACCGTACCGAACACCGAGCAAATGGATCGACTGCTGGCCCGTGAGGTTTTCAACCTGGTGGTGCTCGACCTGATGCTGCCCGGTGAAGACGGCCTGACAGCCTGCCGCCGCCTGCGCGGCGCCAACAACCAGATCCCGATCATCATGCTCACCGCCAAGGGCGACGAATTGAGCCGTATCAAGGGCCTTGAACTGGGTGCCGACGATTACCTGGCCAAGCCGTTCAACCCCGACGAGCTGATGGCCCGCGTCAAGGCGGTACTGCGTCGTCAGTCGGCGCCGGTGCCTGGTGCGCCGGGTAGCGAAGATGAAAGCGTGACCTTCGGCGACTATGAACTGTCCCTGGCCACTCGCGAGCTCAAGCGCGGCGATCAGGTCCACATGCTCACCACGGGTGAGTTCGCGGTGCTCAAGGCCCTGGTGATGAATGCCCGCCAGCCGCTGACCCGCGACAAATTGATGAACCTGGCCCGTGGTCGTGAATGGGATGCGCTGGAACGCTCCATTGACGTGCAGATTTCCCGCCTGCGCCGGATGATCGAACCCGATCCTTCCAAACCGCGGTATATCCAGACCGTCTGGGGAGTGGGTTATGTGTTCGTACCGGATGGCGCCGCCAGCAAGTGATCGGCGATTTGTAGGAGCGGGTGGTTTGGCCGGTTGAAATGTCTTCTTCCAGGCGACTCGCGGTCTGTCATTGTGCGAGCATCGCTCGCTCCTGCAAGTGTGTAGCGGTTATTCATGAAAACCCCCGTTTGGTTCCCCCAGAGTTTCTTCTCCCGCACCCTCTGGCTGGTGCTGATCGTCGTGCTCTTCTCCAAGGCATTGACGCTGGTGTACCTGCTGATGAACGAAGACGTTCTCGTGGACCGGCAGTACAGCCACGGTGTTGCCTTGACCCTGCGGGCCTATTGGGCGGCGGACGAAACCAACCGGGCGAAAATTGCCGAGGCGGCAACGCTGATCCGCGTCGTCGGTGCCGGCGTGCCGGAGGGCGAGCAGCACTGGCCCTACAGCGAGATCTATCAACGCCAGATGCAGGCCGAACTGGGCGCCGATACCGAGGTGCGATTGCGCATGCACTCGCCGCCGGCGCTTTGGGTGCGGGCCCCGAGCCTGGGGGATGGCTGGCTGAAAGTGCCCTTGTACCCGCATCCGCTGCGCGGCCAGAAAATCTGGAACGTGCTCGGCTGGTTCCTGGCCATCGGCCTGCTGTCGACGGCGTCGGCGTGGATCTTCGTCAGCCAGCTCAACCAGCCTCTGAAACGTCTGGTCTACGCCGCCCGCCAACTGGGCCAGGGGCGCAGCGTGCGGCTGCCCATCAGCGATACGCCCAGCGAGATGACCGAGGTCTACCGTGCCTTCAACCAGATGGCCGAGGATGTCGAACAGGCTGGGCGCGAGCGCGAACTGATGCTCGCCGGCGTCTCCCATGACCTGCGTACGCCGCTGACCCGGCTTCGGTTGTCGCTGGAGTTGATGGGCGAGCACACCGACCTGACCGATGAGATGGTCCGCGACATCGAGGACATGGACGCGATTCTCGACCAGTTCCTGGCGTTCATTCGCGACGGTCGTGACGAGTCTGTGGAGGACGTGGACCTCAGTGAGTTGGTGCGGGAGGTGGCCGCGCCCTATAACCAGAGCGATGAGAAAGTACACCTGCGCCTGGAGCCAATCCAAGCGTTCCCGTTGCGCCGCGTGTCGATGAAGCGTTTGTTGAACAACCTGATCGGCAATGCTCTGAATCACGCAGGCACTGGCGTCGAAGTCGCGGCCTATGTTTCTGGCGACACCAGCGCGCCTTACGTGGTGCTGAGCGTCTTGGACCGTGGTGCCGGCATCGATTCCTCTGAGTTGGAAGCCATTTTCAACCCCTTCACCCGCGGCGATCGTGCCCGGGGCGGGAAGGGTACGGGGTTGGGCCTGGCCATCGTCAAGCGCATCGCCTCGATGCACGGCGGCAACGTCGAGCTGCGTAACCGCGTCGGTGGCGGGCTGGAAGCTCGGGTGCGATTGCCGTTGGGTTTGATGTTGCCTCGGGATGCGGTGTAGCGGTCTCTCTCAAGTCAGACAGAGAACCTGTGGGAGCCGAGCAAGCTCGGCTCCCACAAAGGCACACTCCCAAAGGGTTTTGTGTTGCGTTAACCCTTGCCCTTGGTCCGGGTCATGTTCGGCCCGCCATTCTTTTCCAAATGCTCGATGATGATCCCTGCCACGTTCTTGCTCGTGGTGGTCTCGATCCCTTCCAGGCCTGGCGAAGAGTTGACTTCCATCACCAGCGGCCCGTGGTTTGAGCGCAGGATGTCTACACCTGCCACGGCCAGGCCCATGACTTTTGCGGCCCGCAGGGCGGTCATGCGTTCTTCCGGCGTGATCTTGATCAGGCTGGCACTGCCGCCGCGATGCAGGTTGGAGCGGAACTCTCCGGGTTTGGCTTGGCGTTTCATCGAGGCAATCACCTTGTCGCCGACCACGAAGCAGCGAATGTCCGCGCCACCGGCTTCCTTGATGTACTCCTGGACCATGATGTTCTGCTTCAGGCCCATGAACGCCTCGATCACCGACTCCGCCGCCGTCGCGGTTTCACACAAGACCACGCCGATGCCCTGGGTGCCTTCCAGCACCTTGATCACCAGCGGTGCGCCGTTGACCATCGCAATCAGGTCGGGAATGTCGTCGGGGGAGTGGGCAAAACCGGTTACCGGCAGGCCAATCCCGCGCCGTGACAGCAACTGCAGCGAGCGCAGCTTGTCCCGGGAGCGGGCGATAGCCACCGACTCGTTGAGGGGAAACACCCCCATCATTTCGAACTGACGCAAAACGGCGCAGCCATAGAACGTCACCGATGCGCCGATGCGCGGGATCACCGCATCGAACCCTTCCAGCGGCTTGCCACGGTAATGAATCTGCGGTTTGTGGCTGGCAATGTTCATGTAGGCGCGCAGGGTATCGATCACCACCATTTCATGGCCTCGTTCGGTCCCGGCTTCAACCAGGCGACGAGTGGAATACAGACGCGGATTACGCGACAGCACAGCGATCTTCATGCAACACCTGTGGCAGAGGTAGTGGACGCCGGGAATGCCGGCTTGTCTTGAACGTATTTGATACCCGGATTGACCACCAGTTGGCCGTCGATCAAGGCTTTGGAACCCAGTAACAGGCGGTATCGCATGGACTTGCGGCAGGCAAGGGTGAACTCGACCCGCCAGACCCGATCACCCAGTGCCAGCGTGGTGCTGATCACGTAGCGGACCTGAGCGTGGCCGTTGGAGCTTTTTATTGTCTTGCGGGCCACCAGCGGGGCTTCGCAGCGGCGATGGCGCAACTGCACCACGGTGCCGAGGTGCGCAGTGAAGCGCACCCACTTTTCGCCATCGCGCTCGAACGGCTCGATGTCAGTGGCATGCAGGCTGGAGGTGCTGGCGCCGGTGTCGATTTTTGCCCGCAGGCCCACGACTCCCAGATCCGGGAGCGCCACCCACTCGCGCAGACCGACAACGGTCAAATGGTCAAAAGTCTTCAATAAAAAAACCTGCGATCAGTACATCGGATCGTGGACTCCGCGAATCGCGGTATTCACGCAGAATAATCACAAAATGGCGACAGTTATCTACGCACTTGTTTGTGCTTGTGACCGATTCCGAGCCAAGCCATGGGTGTGGACGCGGTTTGGCGGGCATTCTATCCGTAGGGCCGGATTCGTGCGCTCGTCAAAAACGGTAGTACAGTTGCGGCTATTGGCAGAAAAGAGGAATGGCAGTGGCACAAAAAAAGGAAGAGGACGACAAGGTCCGTCTCGATAAATGGTTGTGGGCGGCGCGATTCTACAAGACACGGGCCCTGGCCAAGACCGCCATCGAAAGCGGCAAGGTCCATCACCGGGGAGAGCGTTGCAAGCCGGGTAAGGAGCCACGCGTTGGCGATGAGTTTGTCATCCGTATTGGCTTCGATGAAAAGACCGTGGTGGTCGAAGCCCTGTCGATCGTGCGTCGCGGCGCGCCTGAAGCGCAGGCACTGTATCGCGAAACCGAAGCCAGCATCGCCAAGCGTGAAACCGCTGCCGCGCAACGCAAGGCCGGCGCCCTGGGGGTCAGCACCGACGGCAAGCCGAGCAAGAAGCAGCGCCGGGACCTGTTCAAGTTTCATGGCAGCAACAGTGAATAAAGCACCGTCATCCCGCTGGGCGCTGTAGGAGCTGGCGAAGCCTGCGATCTTTTGATCTTTCGCTTGAGATTCAATTGTCTGGGGAAAGATCGCAGCCTCGTTGCACTCGACAGCTCCTACGCCAGTACCTCCGATCCAGCGGGAGCAAGCTTCAGTACCTTCCTGTCAGACAAACCCAAGCCTTGCTTGGAACCCACCCTGAATGCCCATAAAATGCCTGCCATCATTTGTCATCACCTCAGATACCAGACCCTATGACTGATTTACCGGATACCGACTACACCCAACGTTTCATCTTCGATGACAGCGACGCCCGTGGCGAGCTGGTGGCGTTGGAGCGTAGCTACGCCGAAGTCCTCGCCAAGCACGCCTATCCGGAGCCGGTCGCACAATTGCTCGGCGAGCTGATGGCGGCTGCGGCGTTGTTGGTGGGCACCTTGAAGTTCGATGGCTTGCTGATTCTCCAGGCACGCTCCGAAGGGCCGGTGCCGCTGCTGATGATCGAGTGCTCCAGCGAACGTGAGATCCGTGGCCTGGCCCGTTATCACGCCGAGCAGATCGCGCCCGACGCGACCCTGGCCGACATGATGCCCGACGGCGTGCTGGCCCTGACGGTCGACCCTACCCATGGCAAGCGCTACCAGGGCATCGTCGATCTCGATGGCGCGACCCTGGCTGAATGCTTCACCAACTACTTCGTCATGTCCCAACAGACCAATACCCGCTTCTGGCTCTACGCCGACGGGCGGCGCGCTCGTGGTTTGCTGCTGCAACAATTGCCTGCCGATCGCCTGCGCGACCCGGAAGAACGTGACGCCAGTTGGCAGCACGTCACCGCTCTGGCCAGCACCCTGAGCGCCGATGAGCTGTTGAGCCTGGACAACGAAACCGTGCTGCATCGCCTCTATCACGAGGAGCAGGTACGTTTGTTCGACGGACAGCCGTTGCGCTTCCAATGCAGTTGCTCTCGTGAACGTTCCGCCAATGCGCTGGTCAGTCTGGGTCTGGAAGATGCGCAGCAACTGGTGATCGAGCATGGCGGCGCCATCGAGATCGATTGCCAGTTTTGCAACGAGCGCTACCTGTTCGACGCGGCGGACATCGCGCAGTTGTTCGCCGGTGCGGGTGTCGACACACCGTCAGATACTCGTCACTAAAACGTTTCAGCGCAGGTAAATCTCCTGGCAAACGCCGGGTTTACGCCGTACTGACGGGAGGGCCCTACTCTTTTTGGGGTTTTCTGGCATAATCCGGCCCACTTTTTTCGGGTAGTAGTGCGCGACTTCCTACTACAAAACGTTTGGAGCACTCGGCCACGGGCCGACGGGGAATCTCATGACGCAAGCCAATAACGCCGTGTACACCGATCTGAGTGTCGATGATCTGGTCAAAGAAGCCCTGAATCGCGGTGAAGGCGAGCTTGCCGATACTGGCGCGCTGGTTGTTCGTACCGGTCATCGTACTGGTCGCTCGCCAGTCGACCGTTTCATTGTGGAAGAGCCAACCACCCAGGACGCCATCGCCTGGGGCCCGATCAACCGCAAGTTCCCGGCCGACAAGTTCGACGCCCTGTGGAACCGCGTCGAAGCCTACCTGGGCGAGCGCGAGCGTTTTGTATCCCACGTACATGTAGGCTCCGATCCTGCGCACTACCTGCCGGTCAAGATGACCACCGAGACCGCGTGGCACAACCTGTTCGGCCGTTGCCTGTTCATCAACCCCGAGCAATACAACGCCGGCGGCAAGGATGAATGGCAGATCCTCAACGCGCCGAATTTCGTCTGCGAGCCTGAGCGCGACGGCACCAACTCCGATGGCACCGTGATCATCAACTTTGCGGCCAAGAAAGTGCTGATCGCCGGCATGCGTTACGCCGGTGAAATGAAGAAAGCCCTGTTCTCCGTGCAGAACTTCCTGCTGCCAGCTGTTGACGTGCTGCCGATGCACTGCGCCGCCAACATGGGCGAAGAGGGCGATGTGACCCTGTTCTTCGGCCTGTCGGGCACCGGCAAGACCACCCTGTCCGCCGACGAAAGCCGTTACCTGATCGGTGACGACGAGCACGGCTGGGGCGTGGGCGTGGTCTTCAACATCGAAGGCGGCTGCTATGCCAAGTGCATCGACCTGTCCGAGAAGAACGAGCCGGTCATTTGGAAAGCCATCCAGCACGGCGCCGTCCTGGAAAACGTCGTCATCGACCCGATCACCAAGAAAGCCGACTACGCCGACGACAGCCTGACCCAGAACAGCCGCGCCGCCTACCCGCGTGAGCTGATCGAAAAACGCGCACCGAAAAACCTCGGTGGCGAGCCAAACGCCGTGATCTTCCTGACCTGCGACCTGACCGGTGTACTGCCGCCGGTGTCGATCCTCAGCGAAGAACAAGCCGCGTATCACTTCCTGTCCGGCTACACCGCACTGGTGGGCTCGACCGAAATGGGTTCGGGCAGCGGTATCAAGTCGACCTTCTCCACCTGCTTCGGCGCCCCGTTCTTTCCGCGCCCGGCCGGTGAATACGCTGAGCTGCTGATCAAGCGCATCCGTGGTTTCGGCTCCAAGGTCTACCTGGTCAACACCGGCTGGACCGGCGGCGGCTACGGCGTTGGCAAGCGCTTCAACATCCCGACCACCCGTGCGGTGATCGCAGCGATCCAGAGCGGCGCGCTGATTGGTGCTGAAACCGAACACCTGGACATCATCAACCTGGACGTGCCGCTGGCGGTTCCAGGCGTCGAGACTGGTTTGTTGAACCCGCGCAACACCTGGGCCGACAAAGTGGCCTACGACGAAGCGGCCAAGGCATTGGCCGGTCTGTTCACCGAGAACTTCAAGAAGTTCGACGTGAGCGACGCGATCAAGGCGGCGGGTCCACAGCTGTAAGGCTTGGTTAGCGAATGAAAAAGCCGCCCTGATCAGGGCGGCTTTTTTGTGGCAACTATTTTGTGTGTGAAAGGTGTAACGCGGACGCCATATTGTCCTGCTCACGCCTGGACAGTCCCAATGCCCCAGCCAGTACGGGCCTGGCTAACCACCTCTTGAAGCCGTGCAATGATGTCCAGGGCATCCGCGTGGTTGACCCGAAAATACCCAGCCGCCTCTAGCGCGAGCTCCAGATCCAGAGCGTTGTCCGCATCGGTGATGTTGAGTTTCAGCCCATTGGCGTGTGGCACAGGGGTGCATGTCGTAGGCGGGGGCTGGCGCCATCCTCCTGCGAGGCTTATGAACGTCGACCTAGAGTAACTGCCATTATTGCACCTGAAATAGAGAACTACAGTCAGAATAATGCCACTTATGCCGTCCAGGTTGACTAGGCCCCTTCTACTTCCCGCGTATCCCATCGTTGTGCCTTGATCGCCTTGTAAAGCATGCCGATGCTCAGTGGCATCTTGTTCCCACGGCCCTTGGTCCTGCGCTTTTGAAACACATCAAAACCCTCAGGCTGAAAATAGCGGTAGGCGTCGTAGTCGATGAGCTCGATGGCGAACCGCTCCTCCAATGCCTCCATCAGATGCCGGGCATCCGCGCCATCGCAACCCAAGTCGAGATTGATCGCCGTGTCCAGGCGGATGGTCTTGCGTTCCGGTAGGCCGATCTCTTCGTGCAGCAGTTCCATGAGCTGGCGCATGGCGTGATCGTCGGGGAAGTCTGGGGCGAAGTGCATGGCGAGGTTTCCGGGAGGTTGGCGCGTGTCTGTATGGTAGGAAAGTTTAGGGGGAAATCGCAGCCCATTGGAAAAGAAGAAAGGTCTCACAGCAGTCTCGGAACCGTCTGCTGAGTATTGCTTTGGTCGCCCGGTAAGGCTCGCCGCGCCACCAACCACCAAGGCAGCGAGGCGGTAGATTTCTTCGCATTTCCCGTGGTCTATTTCCTGAACCAAACGTTAGGCACCAGGCTGTATCATCCCGTATCGTTTTTGACCCCGACCTTTTCTCGACTCGCTGCATTGTCCCACTAGGCTTTGGGCATCGCAGCAGTCAAAGGAGCGACCGCGCATGCACAGCACCCTGGAACAGGTTTTCGGTTATCCACAGTTTCGTCCCGGTCAGGAGGCGGCCATCGGCGCCGTGCTGGCCGGTCGGTCGGCGGCGGCCATTTTCCCCACCGGCTCGGGCAAGTCCCTGTGTTATCAATTGTCGGCCCTGCTCTTGCCGCACCTGACCCTGGTGGTCTCACCGTTGCTGGCGCTGATGCAGGACCAGTTGGCGTTCCTCAAGCGCCACGGCATCGCGGCGGCCAGTATCGATTCGGCCCAGGGCCGTGACGAAACCAACGATGCCATGGCGCGAGCCCGGTCGGGCGAGTTGAAGATCCTGATGATTTCCGTGGAGCGCCTGAAGAATGAGCGCTTTCGCAATTTCTTGCAGCAGGTGCCGATTTCGTTGCTGGTGGTGGACGAGGCCCACTGCATTTCGGAATGGGGGCATAACTTTCGACCTGACTACCTCAAGCTTCCCGACTACCAGCGTGAGTTCAATGTTCCTCAGGTATTGCTGCTGACGGCCACCGCCACACCCAAAGTCATCGCTGACATGCAGGCGAAATTCGCCATCGCCGCCGTCGATGTGGTGACGACCGGTTTCTACCGCCCGAACCTCAATCTGCTGGTCGAGCCCGTGCGGGGTGCCGACAAGCGCGCACGGCTGGTGCAATGGCTGGGCGAGCGTGCCGGGCAGCCGAGCATCGTCTACGTGACCTTGCAGCGAACCGCCGAGCAGATCGCCGAACACCTGGGCCGGCACGGTATAGAGGCCGAGGCCTATCACGCCGGTTTGCCCCATGAACAACGTGAAGCCATCCAGCGGCGGTTCATGGGCGGGCAATCCAATTGCATCGTCGCGACCATCGCTTTCGGCATGGGCATCGACAAGAGTGACATCCGCAATGTCGTGCATTTCGACCTGCCCAAGTCCATCGAGAACTACAGCCAGGAGATCGGCCGGGCCGGGCGGGATGGGCAGCCTTCCGATTGCCTGGTGCTGGCCAACCGCGACAGTCTCAACGTGCTGGAAAACTTTGTGTATGGCGATACGCCGGAGCTTGCAGGCATTCGTTGCGTGCTCGATGAACTGAAGGCCGCCGGCCCCGATGGGCAATGGGAGTTCTTGCTGGGACCACTGGCGGACCAGAGCAACATCCGGCAACTGCCACTCAAGACGCTGCTGGTCCAGTTGGAGCTACGCGGGCTGATCGCGCCGCGCTATGCCTATTTCGCGGAGTACCGCTTCAAGTTCCTGACTGAGCCGCAAGAACTGCTGGAGCGCTTCGAAGGCGAGCGAAGGGACTTCGTCTCGGCCATCATCCAGACCTCCAGTCGCGCCCGGGCCTGGGCCACGGTGAATTTCGACGGGATGTACCAGCAGTATCACGCTGAGCGTAATCGTGTGGTCAAGGCGCTGGATTTTTTCCAGGAAAAGGGCTGGATCGAGCTGGAAAGCAAACAGATGACCGAGGTGTACAGCGTGTTGGACGCGGACCTGGATGTGCAGGTCTTGAGCGCGGAGCTACACGTCTATTTCACCCGGCACGAGCAGGGTGAAATCGCACGGATCCACGCCATGCTCGAGTTGTTCGCCACCGACCGTTGCCTGGGTTATCGCTTGGCGCAATATTTCGGCGACGACAATGCGCCACGCCAGTGTGGTCATTGCTCGGTGTGCCACGGGCATGTCGCTCGCCTGCCGGAACCACCTTCGCTGCCGGCACTTGTGGATAAAAGCTTCGAGGCGCTGTGTGGCGACTTTATCCACAAGCATGAGCAGCACAGCGGCAGCGTGCCGTCAGCAGAGCGCCTGACCCGCTTCCTGTGCGGAATCAGCGTGCCGCTGTTCACCCGATTGAAGGCACGGAAGATCGGTGGGTATGCCGCACTGGAAGCGTATCCATACGCTGAAGTTCGCCAGTGGACCCAAGCGCACCTGTGAGCTGTATCCATCCGCTGAATGCCCTTCATCACACGAATAAATTTCAAAAATATTCGCTGGCTGACTAAGGTGAAGGCTGTCTTCGGGTCGCCAACAAGAGAGCAAACATGAGCCAGACACCTTTCGATGTTCAGCGTGCCGCGGTGGTAGGTGCAGGCACCATGGGCCGGGGCATCGTGATGTGCCTGGCCAACTCGGGCGTGGCGGTGCAGTGGGTCGACAACAATCCACAGATGCTCGAGCAGGCACTGGTGGCCGTGGCCGAGACCTATGCCCATGGCGTGCGCCAGGGGCGTATCGACCAGGTCGAGGCTGACGCGCGGATCGCCCGGGTAACACGGGCGGATGATTACGCGGCGATCCGCGATGTGGACCTGGTGATCGAAGCGGTTTACGAAAACCTCGAGCTCAAACAGAAAATTTTTCGTGAGCTGGACGGCCTGCTCAAGCCCAAGGCCATCCTGGCGAGCAACACCTCGGCGCTGGACATCGATGCCATCGCGGCTGTCACCCGCCGGCCAGCCCAGGTCCTGGGCCTGCATTTCTTCAGCCCGGCGCACATCATGAAGTTGCTGGAAATCGTTCGCGGCGCACACACCTCCACAGCGGTGCTGGACGCGGCGTTGGTGCTGGGCAGGCGCATGGGCAAGGTCAGCGTTGTATCGGGCAATTGCCATGGATTCATCGGCAACCGAATGCTTCATCCTTATGTGCTGGAAGCGCGCAAGATGCTGCTGGAGGGGGCGTTCCCCCATCAGGTGGATGCGGCGTTGCAGGGCTTCGGTTTCGCCATGGGACCGTTCCGTATGTACGACGTCGTTGGCATCGATCTGGAGTGGCGCGCCCGTGAGCTGGCGGGCAAGGGCCAGGACGCGCCCGAGGTGCAGGTGGACAACCGGTTGTGCGAGTTGGGGCGGTTCGGCCAGAAAAGCGGCAATGGGTACTATCACTACGAGCCGGGCAGTCGACAGGCCGAGCATGATGTCGAGGTCGATGCGCTGGTACTAGGGGTCAGTGAAGCGCTGGGTTTCCAGCGTCGCGAGATCGGCCCGGAGGAAATCCTTGAGCGATGCTTGCTGGCGCTGGTCAACGAGGGGGTGAAAATCCTGCAGGAAGGCATTGCCGAGTCGGCCCACGATATCGACCTGGTCTACCTCAACGGCTACGGCTTCCCGGTGGACAAGGGCGGGCCGATGGCCTGGGCCGACGGGCAGGGGCTGGAGGATATCCACGCACGCCTGCTGGCGCTCGAAACGAAGCAGGGCGACCAGTGGAAGCCCGCGCGCCTGATCGGCGAGCTGGCAGCTCAGGGCAAGGGATTCGCTAACCGATAAGCCGCCATCCTCTAAACCATTGAACAACCATGAAGAGCACTTGATGCCCCAACGCAACGAATACCCACACTTGCAACCCATCACCACGCGTTGGCACGACAACGATGTGTACGGTCACGTCAATAACGTCACCTACTACAGCTTTTTCGATAGCGCAGTGAATACCTACCTGATCGAAGTCGGCGGCCTGGATATCCATGACGGAGAGGTGGTGGGGTTCGTGGTGAGTTCAGCCTGTGACTACTTTGCCTCGATCGCCTTTCCGGACCGGATTGAAATCGGCCTGCGGGTCGGCAAGCTGGGCAGCAGTTCGGTGCAGTACGAGCTGGCGGTGTTCAAGGCGGGCGAGGAGGAGGCCTGCGCGGCGGGGCGTTTTGTTCACGTATTCGTGGACCGGGCCTCGAATCGGCCGGTGGCGATTCCGGAGCGGCTACGTGGGGCTTTGGAACGGTTGGTGGTCTGAAACAAAAAATCGCAGCCTCCTGTCAGCTCTGGGAGCTGCCGGAGGCTGCGATCTTTAAACGGCGGGTATCCGTCAGCCGTTAGTCGCGGTAGTGGCGATGATGCTTTTTGCGATGCCCGTAGGCATGGCCGCGACCTGGGTGGCCATCACGGTAGTAGCGGCGGTCACCACGGCGACCGTCATAACGACGATCATCGTCATCGTCCTTGCCCATGTAGTTACCCAGGGCGCCACCAGCGCCGCCGCCCGCTGCCGCACCGATCAGGCTGCCCGTGGTACCGCCGACGCTACGACCGACCACATTACCGCCGGCTGCGCCCAGCGCGCCGCCGATAGCGGCTTCGCCGCGGCTGCGTTTGTCTGCACCGACTGCACTGCCGCCCGCACCGCCCAGCGCCGCGCCGATAGTGGAGCCGGTGTTGCCGCCCAGGGACTGGCCAACGACGGAACCCAGAACCCCGCCTAATGCGCCGCCCACACCTGCTTCGGCAGTACCACCGGCAGACGCGATGCCACTGGCCAGGCTAAGGGACAACAAGAGAATGGAGGAGAACTTCATAGAGGAGCCTCAAAGGGATGACGGCGCGATCCTGAGGCTGGCTTCGCTTGGTTACAATAGAAATCCGACGAGTAACACGACTTGTGCACAATTCGCTAAGTTATTGTTTTTCTGTGGGAACTTAAGGTGAATTGGTCGGTCTTTAGCTACTTCGGACAGGCCGTTTTCTATGGAAAACGGCCTTTTTTTTGTGTTCGAAAAGATGTGAGTGTGGGAGCAAAGCTTGCTCCCTCCCACACATCCTAATCTCCTCGTTCGTTGTGTCAGGCCGACTTGGCCAGGATCAGTCCATTCTCGCTCGCCGCTTCCAGGCGGATCGCGACGAATTTCGACGTTGGGGTGTAGCTGCCGTCACCGGTGCTTTCCAGTGGCACCAGCGGGTTCACTTCGGGGTAATAGGCCGCAGCCTGGCCGGCAGGAATGTCGAACGCCAGCAGGGTGAAGCCCTTGACCCGGCGCTCGCGACCGTCATCCCAGAGCGAAACGATGTCGGCTTTCTGTCCCGGCTTGAAGCCCAGGCGAATGATGTCTGCTTCGTTGGCAAACAACACGTCACGCTGGCCCTTCACGCCGCGATAGCGGTCATCGAGGCCATAGATGGTGGTGTTGTACTGATCGTGGGAACGCATGGACTGCATGATCAGGTCGGGCAGCTGACCGGTGGCCCGGGTGCGTTCATGCACAAGGTCGGTCGGCAACCGGTTGGGCATGAAGTTGGCGCGGCCCGAAGGGGTGCTCCAGCGCCGCGAACTGGCGCTGTTGCCCAGGTAGAACCCACCGGGGTTCTTCAGCTTTTCGTTGAAGTCCTTGAAGCCGGGTACGGTGTCGGCGATCAGGGCGCGGATGCGACTGTAGTCGGCCACCAGCCAGTTCCAGTTCACCGGACGGCGACCCAGCGTGGCGGCGGCGATGCCGGCGATGATCCACGGTTCTGAGCGCATCTGGTTCGACAGCGGCTGCAGCTGGCCCATGGAGGCATGCACCATGCTGAAGGAATCCTCCACGGTCACCGCTTGTGCACCTTCGGTTTGCAGGTCGATGTCGGTGCGACCCAGGCACGGCAGGATCAGCGCTTCCTTGCCGTGAGCCAGATGGCTGCGGTTGAGCTTGGTGCTGACCTGTACCGTCAAGTCGCAATTGGCCAGGGCCTGGAACGTTCGATGGCTGTCTGGCGTGGCTTGGGCGAAGTTGCCGCCCAGGGCGATGAACACCTTCGCCTGGCCGGCGGCCATGGCGTGGATCGCCTCGACCACATTGTGGCCGTTTTCACGCGGTACCTTGAATTGGAAACGCCGCTCCAGCGAATCGAGGAACGCCGCTGGCGGACGCTCGTTGATGCCCATGGTCCGATCGCCCTGGACGTTGCTGTGGCCGCGCACCGGACACAGGCCTGCGCCCGGCCGGCCGATGTTGCCGCGCAGCATCATCACGTTGGCGATTTCCTGGATGGTCGCCACCGAATGACGGTGCTGGGTGATGCCCATCGCCCAGCACATGATCACGTTCTTGCTCTTGGCGTACATGCGTGCCGCTTGCTCGATGTCGAGCAAGGTCATGCCCGATTGCTCGACGATCTGTTCCCACGGTGTGTCGTCGACGGCAGCCAGGTAACCCAGCACGTTGGTGCTGTGCTCATTGAGGAACGCGTGGTCGAACACCGCCGCCGCGCCGGTGTTCTGCGCTTCGCGCTCCCACTGCAGCAGGAACTTCGCCATGCCGCGCAAGATCGCCATGTCGCCACCCAGGGCCGGTCGGAAATAGGCGGTGTTGGTCGGCTTATTGCCGTTGGTGAGCATTTCGATCGGGCTCTGTGGATGCTGGAAACGTTCCAGGCCACGCTCCTTGAGCGGGTTGATGCAGATCACTTGGGCGCCGCGTTTCACCGCCTCGCGCAGTGGTTCGAGCATCCGCGGATGGTTGGTCCCGGGGTTCTGGCCCCAGACGAAAATCGCGTCGGCGTGCTCGAAATCGTCGAAGGTCACCGTGCCCTTGCCCACGCCCACGCTCTGGGACAGCGCTACGCCGCTGGCCTCGTGGCACATGTTCGAGCAGTCGGGGAAGTTGTTGGTGCCGTAGGCGCGCACGAACAGCTGATACAAGTAGGCCGCTTCGTTGCTGGCCCGGCCCGAGGTGTAGAACTCGGCTTGATTGGGGCTGGACAAGCCTTGCAGGTGCTTGCCGATCAGGTCAAACGCCACTTCCCAACTGACGGGTTTGTAGCGGTCGGTTTCGGCGTCGTAGCGCATGGGCTCGGTCAGGCGACCCTGGTACTCGAGCCAGTAGTCGCTCTGCTCCAGCAGCGAGCTCACGCTGTGCTTGGCGAAAAATGCACCATCGACGCGGCGCTTGGTGGCTTCCCAGTTCACGGCCTTGGCGCCGTTCTCACAGAACTTGACCACGCCGCTCTCCGGCGAGTCCCCCCAGGCACAGCCCGGGCAGTCAAAACCGCCATTCTGGTTGGTCTTGAGCATCATGCGGATGTTTTTCAGCGCATTGTCGCTGGTCAACCAGGCCTGAGCGACGCTGATCAGCGCACCCCAGCCACCGGCTGGGCCTTTGTAGGGCTTGTAGCGCGGTACGGGTTTCTGGTCGGCTTGTTGATGATTGCTCACGCTTGTTTCTCCATCGCAGGGCTGTAGACCCGCGGCGCACTTTTTTGCGGTAGGTGGATGAGGTTGAGGTTGTGTTGGCGGGCCCACTGCGCCGCAAGGCCGGTGGGTGACGACAGGCTGACCAGGGTCTGGATGCCGGCCCGCAGGACTTTCTGGATCAGTTCGAGGCTGCAACGGCTGGTGACAATCGCCACGCCGCCGGCCACCGGGATCTGCTGCCGGATCAATGCGCCGATCAGCTTGTCGAGGGCGTTGTGTCGGCCAATGTCTTCGCGCCCCAGCAGCAATTCGCCCTGGGCGTTCATGAACAACGCGGCGTGGACTGCGCCGCAGTATTGGCCCAGGGGCTGGAACTGGCTGATACGGTCACGCAGGCCATCGAGCCATTGCGCCGGTGGCAGCGGTGCGCCGGGCAGGACCTTGAGGTTTGGCAATGCCTGTTCCACCGCTTCCACACCGCACAACCCGCAGCCACTGGTGCCCGTCAACTGCCGGCGTTGCTGCTTGAGGTTCCAGAAGGCGCGGTTGGCGATGGTCACCTCGGCATGGTGCGCAGCCCCCGTGCCGCTCAGTTGCAGGTCATAGATATCCGCTGCGTCTTCGATGATGCCGCTGCCGAGGCTGAAGCCGACGATGAAGTCTTCAAGGTCGGTGGGGGTGACCAGCATGACTGCCTGGCTGATGCCGTTATAGGCAATCGCCAGCGCCACCTCCTCGGCCAGCGCGGTGCTGTCCGAACGGGAGTGGTCCAGATTGCAGTAGCGATAGCTCTGGCTGGCGGCTGGCGCGGACGTTTCCATCGCTGGCGCTGGACTGACCGGAGGCTTGTCGTTCATAGGTATCACTGAAAGTAGGAATAGTGATAAGACTAAATGCGGCAATCTGCCACGTCTAATCGCTATTACTGATCTCTCAATAGATGACGTCGATCAAGATGGTGTCGATGATTTCTGGTAGAGGGCAAAACAGGCTTCTGCCAAGGCCGAGCGTGGGGCGCCGCGTCGCATGATCAGGCCCAGGGGGACCAACGTCTGCGCGCTGTCGATGGGCTGGATGCGCAAGTCTTCGGTCAGCACATTCAGGCCGCTGTCCAGGGGCATCACCGCGCAACACAGTCCGCCGTGCACAGCTTGTAACAATTGATGCACCGCATCGGTTTGCAACAGCGGTTGAGGCATGAGGCCGCGGCTGTGGAAGTTGTGGTCGATGGATTGGCGAAAGTGCATGCCGCTGGTGAGCATACCCAGGGGGACTTCGATCAGTGCTTCCCAGCTCAGCGGTTGTTCACCGAAAAAGAAAAAGCGCTGGTCGTAGAGCAGGCCCATGCGGGTGTGGCTGAAGGGCAGGGCTTCGAAACGTTCGTTGTCCAGGCGTTCCAGGTAGGAAACACCCAGGTCGATACGGTTGTTGGCCAGCTGTTCAAGGATGCCTTCGGAGCTCAGGGAGGACAGTTCGAAACGCAGGCTCGGGTGCTCGGCATGTAAACGCTGCATCATTGCCAGGGGGGCGAAATCCGACAACGGCACCACGCCCAGGCGCAGCGTACCCACCAGGTTGCCACGACAGGCCGCCGCTTCGGCCTGCAGCCCGTCATAGGCCGCCAGCACCGTGCGTGCCCAGGCCAGCACCCGTTCCCCCGGCGCGGTGAAACCTTCAAAGCGCTGGCCGCGGTTGACCAGCGGCAGATCGAGTTCTTCTTCAAGGCTGCGCAGGCGCATCGACAAGGTCGGCTGCGTGATATGACAGCGTGCGGCGGCCTGGCCGAAGTGACGGGTTTCGTCCAGCGCGATCAGAAATTTCAGCTGCTTGATGTCCATCTTCGCTCCAGGGCGCAGGAAGGTTCGGATTCTAGCGCTTGCGCGTAGCGGGGTCATTGGTCGGTTGGGAACCAGGTTCGTTTCGCCTGGTCTAGTCTTTGCGTCTGGACACTTAAATCAAGGAGCGTGCGCCATGAGTATTTTTAGTTTTGTGAAGGAAGCGGGGGAAAAGCTGATCGACCTGCTGACCCCCGGCAATGCCAATGCCAGCGAACAACTGAAAGCGCATATTGAAAAGGTTGGCCTGGGTAATCCAAATGTCCAGGCGACCATTGACGGTGACAAAGTCATCGTCACCGGTGAAGTAGCGAGCCAGGAAGAGAAGGAAAAGATCCTGTTGGCGGTGGGCAATATCGCCGGTGTCGGCAGCGTTGACGACCAGATCACGGTGACTGGCCCGGTGGCACAGTCGGCGCGTTTCGTGACCGTGAAGAAGGGCGACACGCTTAGCGCCATCTCCAAGGCCGAGTACGGCGACGCGAACAAGTACAACAAGATCTTCGAGGCCAACAAACCGATGCTGTCGCACCCGGACAAGATCTATCCGGGGCAGGTGTTGCGTATCCCGAGTAACCTTCAGGCCTGACAGCCAGGATGTTGTTGATCGAGTGCATATCCATTGCTGCGGTAATGGCGGCTTATGGTTGCGCTCTTACAACGGGTCACTTTTGAAGAGCCCGGAAGCCGGCCCAGTCAAAAGTCACCAAAAAGGCTCTTGGCCCACCACTCGGCACCTCGCCTAGGCTCGGTGTGCTCGAACGAAGGCGTTGTTCCGTGGGCCCGCCGCGAAGGGCCTTCCATGGCTCAGCGCGGCCATCCCGGCATCCATGCCGGGATGGCCACTCCACAGTGCCTGCGTTCGGCCAGCGTGGTTAACGGGGCGCCGGGATCAACGTCCGCCGCGAGGCGGCCTTAAAGCCGGCCTATTTCTCCAACCGTGCCCCGATCCAACTGTGGGAGCGAGCCTGCTCGCGATGAATGCGGCGCGGTTCAAAGCCCGGCAATCAAGTCCCGATAATCCCCCAACGCGTCAAACTCCCCCGTTTCCTTCGGCCCTTTGCGGCTATCCGGTTCGCTCACGGCCAGCAAATGCGCCACGCCGAAGTCCCGGGCGCTGCGCAGCACTGCCAGAGTGTCGTCGATGAACAGGCTGCGGGCCGGGTCGAAATTCAAGTCGGCTTGCAGCGCGTCCCAGAACTGCGGGTTTTCCTTGGGAAAGCCGTAGTCGTGGGAACTGATCAAACGGTCGAAGTAAGGGGCCAACTCGATGCGTTCCAGCTTCAGGGACAATGAATCGCGGTGGGCGTTGGTGATCATCACCACGCGTTTACCAGCCTGCTGGATCGCCGCCAGGAAGGTATCGGCGTCCGGGCGCAAGGCGATCAGGTGTGCGGTTTCCAGCTTCAGTTCGCGCACCGGCAGTTTCAATTCGGTGCTCCAGAAATCCAGGCAATACCATTGCAACTGGCCGGCGTTGCGCTCGAACAGCGGCTGCAGCTCCATCTCGGCCATCGCCCGGCTCACGCCATGCAGTTCGGCGTAGCGCTGGGGCAGGTGTTCGAGCCAGAAATGGTTGTCGTAATGCAGGTCC
Source organism: Pseudomonas sp. RL_5y_Pfl2_73 (assembly GCF_963970515.1). Classification (NCBI taxonomy): domain Bacteria; kingdom Pseudomonadati; phylum Pseudomonadota; class Gammaproteobacteria; order Pseudomonadales; family Pseudomonadaceae; genus Pseudomonas; species Pseudomonas sp. RL_5y_Pfl2_73. The sequence continues at coordinate 94,137 of NZ_CAXAPD010000018.1, forward strand.
AGCAGCGTGCCGTCCATGTCCAGCAGAACCGTATCGATCTCATGCCAGGGCAGCAAAGCCATAAAACTTCTCCAGCGGTAATCGGATATCCGACACAAACAATCAGAATAGGCCGGGTATAGTAGCTCGCTATCGCCCAGGGAGCCGTTTATGCGCCAGAAACCCACCATACTCGATCGCCAGATTGTCGCTACCACTCGTCTGTTTTGCGTGGAGGAACTGAAATTGCGGTTTTCCAACGGTGTGGAGCGCACCTATGAACGTCTGGCGAGCAAGGGGGCGGGCTACGGCGCGGTGATGATCGTGGCGATGCTCGATGCCGACCACGCGGTGTTGGTGGAAGAGTATTGCGGTGGCACCGACGCCTACGAACTGTCCCTGCCCAAGGGCTTGATCGAGCCAGGTGAAGACGTGCTGGCGGCGGCCGAACGGGAGCTCAAGGAAGAGGCCGGTTTCGGTGCGTGTCAGTTGGAACACCTGACCGAACTGTCGCTGTCCCCCGGTTACATGAGCCAGAAGATCCAGGTGGTGCTGGCGACTGACTTGTATGAAGAGCGGCTTGAGGGTGACGAGCCCGAGCCGATGCGCGTGGACAAGGTCAACCTGCGTGAGCTGTCGGCCCTGGCACAGAACCCGCAGTTCACGGAAGGCCGGGCGTTGGCGGCGCTCTACCTGGCCCGTGACCTGTTGACCCAGCGTGGAGCGTTCCTGTCATGACTTTCCCCCATCCGTTGATGGCCCCTGTGGTCGAGCTGGCGCTCCAGGCCGGTGAGGCGATCCTGCCGTTCTGGCGCGCCAACGTGCAGGTCAACCACAAGGCCGACGAGTCGCCGGTGACCGCCGCAGACATGGCCGCTCATGATGTGATCGTGGCCGGGCTGATGGCGCTGGCCCCGGATATTCCGATCCTCTCCGAAGAAGACGCCGATATTGCCCAAAGCGTGCGCGCCGGCTGGCATCGCTGGTGGCTGGTGGACCCGTTGGATGGCACCAAGGAATTCATTTCCGGCAGCGAGGAGTTCACCGTCAACATCGCGTTGGTGGAGCAGGGCCGTGTGGTGTTTGGCGTGGTGTCGATGCCCACCAATGGGCGCTTTTACGTCGGCGGCGCAGGGCTGGGTGCCTGGCGTGGCGACAAGGGGGGCGTGCCTTTGCCTATCGCGGTTCGTGAGGTCTTGGCGCCGGGAGAAGCCTTCACCGTGGTTGCCAGTCGCCGGCACACCAGCCCTGAGCAGGAACGCCTGCTGAATGGCTTGAGCGGGAGCCTGGGTGAGCTGCAACTGACCAGTATTGGCAGTTCGTTGAAGTTTTGCCTGGTGGCCGAAGGCGCGGCGGATTGCTATCCACGGCTGGCGCCGACCTCCCAGTGGGACACCGCCGCCGCCCAGGGTGTATTGGAAGGTGCGGGTGGCGAGGTGTTGGACTTGAGCGGCGAACCGTTCAGTTACCCACCGCGTGAGTCGCTGTTGAATACGTCGTTCCTGGCGTTGCCGGCGAAAGCGGCGTGGCGTGGAAAGTTGTTGGAACTCGCCCGCTCTTAAGCCCGGCTCGATCCTTTGTGGCGAGGGAGTTGTGGGAGTCAAGCTTGCTCCCACACAAGGGTGCCGGGCCACAGGGGCATGCGCTGTTTTAGCGGTGCAACACGTACTGCCCCTCAAACTGCACTGCCACGTCTTCGCTCCCGGTATTCATCACCCGCGTCTGCAACGCCAGCCGCGCCCGGCCGTAACGCCGGTAGGTGGCCAGGAAGCGCTTCCAGACCTTTTCCTCGGGCGCTTGGCAGACGACGGTCGCATCGCGGGTCACCGGCAGCGGATAGCTGATCTGCCCTTCCTGAATCACGATATGCCCGTCTTCGATGCCTTCCTCACGCAGGGCCAAGTGCAGCCAGCCCCAGCCACCGAGCACCGCGCCGCAATACAGGCTGCCACCGAACATGGTGCTCTTGTGGTTGACGTTGGCTGCAAGTGGCAAGGACAGGTGCAGTTGCCGGGCCTGCCAATCGAGTACCTTGAGGCCCATGTCCCGGGTCAAGGGGATGTCGTGGTGCAGGATTGATTCCAGGTAACGACTGTCGCGGTTCATTACGGGGCCTTTTGCTTGAGAGGGAAATGACGATAACTCAATCGGACTCATCGGCCGAGCCATGGCTGCTGTCGCCGAAGTTCAGCCCATGTTTGCGTAACTTGTCGTGCAAGGTCTTGCGTGGAATGCCCAAGGCTTCGGCCAGGCTGCGCACCGAGCTGTGGGGGCGGGTCAGTTCGGCGGCGATCAGGGTTTTCTCGAAATTTTCCACTTGCTCGCTCAAGCCGCCACTGACCACTTCCACCGGTGCGCTGGGGCTGCCGTCGGGCGCGCTGTTGTCCAAGGCCAGTTCCAGGCCCAGGGCAAAACGTTCGGCGGCGTTCTGCAGTTCCCGCACATTACCCGGCCAACTGTGGCGCAGCAGCAGCGCCCGTTGTGCCGGTTGCAATTCATGGGGTGGCAGGCCGTGGCGAGCGCTGGCTTCGTCGGCGAAGTGCTGGAACAGCATCAGTGCATCCTCTCCCCGTTCGCGCAAGGGCGGTATGCGCAGCGGTGCGACGTTCAGGCGGTAATACAGGTCGGCGCGAAAGCGCCCCTGATCGGCGGCCTGGCGCAGGTCTTCCTTGGTGGCGGCGATCACGCGGATGTCCAACGGGATCTGTTGATTGCCCCCCAGCCGCTCCACCACGCGCTCCTGCAGCAGACGCAGCAGCTTGACCTGGACATCCAGGCTCATGCTTTCGATTTCATCCAGAAACAGCGTACCGCCGTTAGCGAATTCGAATTTGCCGATGCGGCGTTTCTGCGCGCCGGTAAACGCGCCGGGTTCGTGGCCGAACAGCTCGCTTTCCACCACCGACTCGGCCAGGGCCCCGGCGTTGATCGCCACGAAAGGGCCGTTGCGTCGGCCGGAAAGATCGTGCAATGCGCGGGCGACCACTTCCTTGCCGGCGCCGGTTTCACCGAGGATCAGCACGTCGGCGCGGGTGGCGGCCAGTGCACCGATTTGCTCGCGCAGGCGCAACATGGGTGTCGATTGGCCGACCAGGCGGGCGCTGAGTTCATGGCGATCGCTCAGGGCCAGGCGCAGGCTGCGGTTGTCCAGCACCAGCCGGCGTAAGGCCAGGGCCCGGCGTACACTGTCGAGCAGGTGATCGCTGGCGAAAGGTTTTTCCAGGAAGTCATAGGCGCCGGCGCGCATCGCCTGCACGGCCAACGGCACATCGCCGTGGCCGGTGATCAGCAGCACCGGCAGCTCTGAGTCCTGGGCGTGGAGTTCGCCCAGCAGTTCGAGGCCGTCCATGCCGGGCATGCGAATATCGCTGACCACCACGCCCGGCCAGTCACGGGGCAGTTGCGCGGCCACGCCCTGGGCTTCGGCCAGGGGCAGGATTTTCAGGCCGGCCAGGTCGAGGGTCTGGCTCAAGGCCTGACGCAAATGGGGATCGTCGTCGATCAGCACCACCTCAATCCGGTTGTCGATGGTCATACACTTCGGTCCTCGGACGGTTGCAGGCTCACCCCGGGGGCGCCGGCGCGCAGCTTCAGGGTAATCAGGGCGCCGCCTTCCTTGTGGTTGGCGAACAACAGTTCGCCGCCAAAGGCGCGCATCAGGGTGTCGCAGATCGCCAGTCCCAGGCCAAGGCCCTGGGTGCGGGTCTTGGTGGTATAGAAGGGTTCGCCGGCGCGGCCCAAGGCTTCCATGCAAAACCCCGGACCGTTATCGCGGATGTACAGGTTGACGCCAGTTTCGGTGGCCTGGGCACTGAGCCAGAGTTTGCGCGGAGGGCCTTTCTCGGTGAGCGCATCGAGGGCGTTGGCCAGCAGGTTGCCGAGTACCTGGCGCAAGCGGGTTTCGCCGGCCTCGACCCACAGCGTGGCAGCCGGTAAGTCACGGATCAGTTCCACTTCCATGCTGCGTCGGCGTTTGGCGAGCAGCGCCAGGGCATCGTCCAGCGCCGGCTGCAGGGCGACGCTTTCCGGGGCATGGCGGTCGCGGCGGGCGAAGGCGCGCAGGTGGGCGATGATCGAGGCCATGCGCCCGGTCAGTTCGCTGATCAGCTTGAGGTTGCCCCGGGCGTCTTCGGTGCGTTGGTGGTCGAGCAAAATCTCGGCGTTTTCCGCGTAGCTGCGAATCGCTGCCAGCGGCTGGTTGAGTTCGTGGCTGATGCTCGCCGACATGGTGCCCAGGGCCGACAGCTTGCCGGCCTGCACCAGGTCATCCTGGGCACGGACCAACTCCTGCTGAGCCTGTTCGCGCTCCAGCACTTCCTGCTTCAGTCGTCGGTTCAGCCCTTCCAGGTCACTGGTGCGCTCGGCCACCCGGCCCTCCAGCTCTTGGCGGGCCTTGGCTTCGAAGGCGATTCGATCCAGGTAATGGCGCCTGCGTTGCATCATCAACCCGAGCAGCAACATCAAGACCAGCAATGCCGCGCCGCCGATGGCGACCACGGTGCGCACCGGACGATCGATCAGTGTGCGCGGGGCGAGAATGCTCACGCTCCAGCCGGTTTCCTCGATGGACTCGGTCTGGGGCAGCCAGGCGTTGGCATCCAGGTTCAGCGGCTTGGGATCACGGGTCGGATACGGTTGCACCGCGCTGATGGCCTTGCGCTCGGCGTCATTGAGGGGCCGGGTCGCGCGAAATCGCCATTCCTGTCGCGACGTGAGGATGACCACGCCGTTGTGGTCGGTCACCAGTAGTTGTTCGGGAGTCTTGCCCCACAGGCTTTCGGTGTGGTCGAGGTCGACCTTGACCACCAGCACGCCGATGACTTTTTCGCGGTCGCGCACGGCGGCGGCAAAGAAATAACCGCGTTTGGCCGATGTCGTGCCCAAGCCGAAGAAGCGGCCCAGGCGCCCGGCCATGGCTTCGATGAAGTACGGCCGGAAGGCGAAATTGCGTCCGACGAAACTGTCGTGTTTGTCCCAGTTCGACGCGGCCAGGGTCTTGCCGGAAGAGTCCATCAGGTACATGACTTCGGCGCCGGTCTGGGCGCTGATGTGTTTCAGCAGCCGGTTGGCATTGCCTTGGGTCACGCCATCGTCTGGCACCAACAAGGCGGCGCGCAAGGCCGGCAGGTCGCCGAGAATCTGGGGTAGCACCTCATAGCGGTGCAGTGTGCCCAGCAGGTTGGCGACGTAGAGGTCCAAGGTCTGGCGGTTCTGCCCGGCCAGCTCGCTGCGGTAATAACGCTCGGCCAGGTGCTCCAACGGCCACAGCAACGGCGCCAGGCACAGTGCGAGCAAGGCCAGGCTGCGCCAACGGGGTCTGCGGGGAAGGGTGGAGTTCATGAGCACGGGGCGCCTGTGGTGACAGGCGTATTATGCCTAGTTACCCCGCAAATACTATTTGTAAGACCTTACCGGGCTTGTCCGGCAAGGCACTGCTGCAATGCGCTTCGCCAGTCGGGTTGGCTCACCGCCCATTCCTTGAGCAGGCGGCTGCAATCCAGGCGCGAGTTCAACGGTCGAGGGGCCGGCGTTGGGTAAGCGCTGGACGCAATGGGCTCCAGCAGCGCACACGGCGTGTGTCGCTCGAGCAGGTTTTCGCCGATGGCCTGGGCGAAACCGAACCAGGATGTTTCGCCCCGGGCGGTCAGGTGATAGGTGCCCCAGGCGCCGGGTTGACCGGTCTGCCAGCGCTCGATCAGTTGCGCGGTGCTGTCGGCAATGGTGCCCGCCCAGGTCGGAGCACCGATCTGATCGGCGACCACCCGCAGTTGCGGTTTTTCCTGCAGCAGTCGCTGCATGGTCAACAGGAAGTTGCGGCCCTCGGTGGAGTACACCCAGCTGGTGCGCAGGATCAGGTGCTGGCCGCCAGCCTGGCGGATGGCATTCTCGCCGGCCAGTTTGCTGCGTCCGTAGACACTCAGCGGGTTGGGTGCGTCGTCCTCGGTGTAGGGGGTGGGCTTGAGGCCATCGAAGACGTAGTCGGTGGAGTAGTGAATCAGCGGGATGCCCAGCGCAACCGCTGCTTGGGCCAGGATGCCCGGTGCCGTGGCATTGAGGGTGAATGCCCGCTCCGGTTCACTTTCGGCCTGGTCGACGGCCGTGTGGGCGGCGGCATTGATGATCAGGCCGGGCCTCAGGGCTTCGATGGGCGCGCGCAGCGAATCCGGTTGTGCCAGATCGAGCTGGTCGCTGCCGCGTACGAGCAACTCGCCCCGTCCGCTCAGGCGCGATTGGAGCGCCCGGGAAACCTGGCCATTCTGGCCGATGATCAGGATGCGCAAGGGGGCACTCATGGGAACAGGTCCGCCTCGTGCAGGGCCTTGCCATTTTGGTCCTTGACCGAGAGGATCGGCGCGCCTTCGAGCTCCCAATCGATGGCCAACTGCGGGTCGTCCCAGCGAATGCAGCGTTCGGCCGAGGGTGCGTAGTAGTCAGTGGTCTTGTAGAGGAAATCCGCCGACTCGCTCAGCACGACGAAGCCGTGGGCGAACCCTGGCGGGACCCACATCTGCCGGTGGTTCTGTGCCGACAGGCGTACGCTGGTCCATTGGCCGAAGGTCGGCGAGCTGCGGCGGATGTCCACCGCGACATCCAGCACTTCCCCCGCCGTGACACGCACGAGTTTTCCTTGGGCTTGTTCGATCTGATAGTGCAGGCCGCGCAGCACGCCCCTGGCGGAGCGTGAATGGTTGTCCTGGACGAACTGCAGAGTGCAGCCGGTCGCTTCGGCAAACGCCCGGGCATTGAAGCTTTCGTAGAAAAAACCGCGGTCGTCGCCAAAGACGTTCGGTTCGATGACCAGGACCTCCGGCAAGCGAGTGGCGATGACATTCATCGTGTTTCTCCGGCGATGTTGAACAAGTACTGGCCGTAGCCGGTCTTACCAAAATACTGGGCGCGCTCAAGAACGTGCTCGCGACTGACCCAACCTTGCTGGTAGGCAATTTCTTCCAGGCACGCCACTTTCAGGCCTTGGCGATGTTCGATGGTTTGCACGTATTGCGAGGCTTCCAGCAGGCTGTCGTGGGTGCCTGTGTCCAGCCAGGCAAAACCACGGCCGAAGCGCTCAACGTGCAGGTCGCCGCGTTGCAGGTAGGCATTGTTGACGTCGGTGATTTCCAGTTCGCCGCGTTTGGATGGCTTGATGGTCTTGGCGATCTTGATCACGTCGTTATCGTAGAAATACAGGCCGGTCACCGCGTAGCTGGATTTGGGCGCGGTGGGTTTTTCTTCGATGGACATTGCCCGTCCTTCGGTATCGAAGTCGATCACGCCAAAACGCTCAGGGTCCTTGACCCAGTAGCCGAACACTGTCGCGCCACTCTGCCGGTTGACGGCGGTCTGCAATTGTTCGCCAAAATGCTGGCCGTGGAAAATGTTGTCGCCCAGGATCAGGCACACCGAGTCGCTGCCAATGAACTGCTCGCCGATCAGGAACGCCTGGGCCAGGCCATCGGGCGTCGGCTGCTCGGCGTAGCTGAACTGCACGCCAAACTGATGACCGTCGCCCAGCAGGCTGCGGTATTGCGGCAGATCCTGCGGGGTGGAGATCACCAATATGTCCTTGATGCCGGCGAGCATCAGCACCGAGATCGGGTAATAGATCATCGGCTTGTCATAAACCGGCAGGAGTTGCTTGGAAACCCCAAGGGTAATCGGGTGCAAGCGTGTGCCGGAACCGCCGGCCAGAACAATGCCCTTCATCATGCAATCGCATCCTTGTTGTCGAGCGAGCCGAGGCGCTCGCCCTGATAGCTGCCGTCCTGGACACGCTGGCACCACAGCAGGTTCTCGAGGTACCACTGCACGGTCTTGCGCAGCCCGGTCTCGAAGGTTTCCCGAGGCGTCCAGCCCAGTTCCCGTTCGATCCTGCTGGCGTCGATGGCATAGCGCAGGTCGTGGCCGGGGCGATCCTGGACGAAGCTGATCAGGTCGGCATAGTGCTCGACCCCTTCGGGTTTGCGTGGCGCCAATTCTTCGAGTAGCGCGCAGATGCTGCGCACCACGTCGATGTTTTTCTGCTCGTTGTGACCGCCAATGTTGTAGGTCTCGCCGACCGCGCCTTCGGTGACGACCTTGAGCAGTGCACGGGCATGATCTTCCACGAACAACCAGTCGCGCACTTGCTGGCCGTTGCCGTAGACCGGCAAGGGCTTACCGGCCAGTGCGTTGAGGATCACCAGTGGAATGAGCTTCTCGGGGAAGTGAAACGGCCCGTAGTTGTTCGAGCAGTTAGTCAACAGCACGGGCAAGCCATAGGTGCGTTGCCAGGCGCGGACCAGGTGGTCGGACGCTGCCTTGCTCGCCGAGTAGGGTGAGCTTGGGGCATAGGCGGTGGTCTCGGTGAACAGGTCATCCACACCGTGCAGATCGCCATACACTTCGTCGGTGGAGATGTGGTGGAAGCGAAACGCGCGTTTCTGCGGCTCGGGCAGGGCCTGCCAATAGGCTCGAGTGGCTTCCAGCAGGCTGTAGGTGCCCACGATATTGGTCTGGATGAAGTCCGCCGGGCCATCAATGGAACGGTCTACATGGGACTCGGCCGCCAGGTGCATGATGGCCTCAGGCTTGAACCGTGCCAGCACTGCACTGACAGTGGGTTGATCGACGATATCGACCTGGACGAATTCGTAGCGGCTGTCGTGATCGATGCTGCTCAGCGATTCGAGATTGCCGGCATAGGTCAGCTTATCGAGGTTCAGGACCTGGTGGTCGGTATCAAGAATCAAGTGCCGTATGAGAGCCGAGCCGATGAAACCGGCGCCGCCAGTGATGAGAATGCGCATCCAGTAAGCCTTTTGGACCAGAGAGTCGAGCGGTAAGAGCATAGCTTGTAGGCATGGCGGGGGCGGTGCAAGCGAATATCCTATGGACACCCCCTCCCCATATAGCCTCTCAGGAGAACTGTGCATATTTTTGAACAGGGGGGGTTGCTTATCCCCCGACTCAGTGGCGTGATAGGCATCCGATCAAAACCACCTCAGGGGTCGTTGTATGCTGCTCACTACGTTGGTTCACCGTGCCAGTTTGCCAAGCCCACAGATTAGCGCCGAGCAGGCGTTGGTGCTGTTGCGCTTGAACTACGGACTCAGCGGCGACCTGCGACCCCTTGGCAGCCACCAGGACCTCAACTACCGCGTCGACAGCGAGCGCGGGCGCTTTGTGTTGAAAATTTGCCACGGCGACTACGCTGTCCAGGAACTCCAGGCCCAACACGCAGCCCTCAAGCAGTTGGCCGGGCACGACGCGGTGAAGGTGCCGCGGGTGATTACCGCCAGCAACGGCCTGGACCTGCTGACATTGGACGTCGACGGGCAAGCGGTTCACATGCGACTGCTGGAGTACATCGACGGCCAGTCCCTCACGCAACTCAAACACCTGCCGCCTGAGTTGGTGACCGGCCTGGGCCGCCTGTGCGCGGAAATGGACCTTGCCCTGGCGACATTCGACCACCCAGGCCTGGAGCGTACCCTGCAATGGGACGCGCGCCACGCCCCCGCCCTGATCGATCACCTGCTGCCTGTCATCGACGACGATCAGCGGCGGCAACTGATCGCCGAGGTCGCGCAACAGGCCGAGCGGCGCTTGCAGCCGCTCAAGGCCAGCCTGCCGGTGCAGGCGATCCACATGGACATCACCGACGACAACGTGGTCTGGCAGCGCGATGCCCAGCGCCAATGGCAATTGCAGGGCGTCATCGATTTCGGCGACCTGATCCGCACCTGGCGCGTCACTGACTTGTCGGTGACGTGCGCGGCCCTGCTGCACCACGCCGACGGCGATCCATTCTTTATCTTGCCGGCGATCAAGGCCTACCACGCGGTCAACCCCTTGCAACACGAAGAGCTGTTGGCGCTGTGGCCACTGATCGTGGCGCGCGCCGCGGTACTGGTGCTCAGCGGTGAGCAGCAGGTTTCCATCGACCCGGACAACCAATACAGCCGCGACAACCTGGCGCATGAGTGGGAGATTTTCCGGGTCGCCCACTCGGTGCCCTTCGAACTGATGGAAGCGGCGATTCTCACCGCCGTCGGCCACAGCCTGCCGCCCATCGCCAGCGAAGGCTTTGCGCCGCTGTTGCCGACCCTGGTGGGGCGTGAGTTTGCGCTGATTGACCTGGGTGTACTGAGCCCGCATTTCGAGGCCGGCAATTGGGAGCAGCCGGGGATCGACCAGCGCCTGCTGAGCGAGGCCGCGGGCGTTCATGGCCTGGCCGCCAGCCGCTATGGGCAATACCGGTTATCCCGCACCCGGCCGGACAGCGCCGTCGAACCCGATACGTATCCACTGCACGTAGAGTTGAGCGTTGCGCTGGGGACGCCGCTCGAATCCCCTTTCGCTGGGGTCGTGCACAAGACCGCCGAGGGTTTATTGCAGCTGGACAGTACCCAGTTGAGCGTGCGGCTGTGGGGCGTGACCTCGCCGCTGCATTCCGGCGCGGCACTGGTCAAGGGGCAGGTGCTGGGCGAAGTGACGGGGCCGTTGCGGGTCCAGTTGTGCCGGGGCGCCCAGGTGGATCCACCACTGTTTTGCACGCCCTCCAGGGCACTGGCCTGGCAGGCGCTTTGCCCTTCGCCAGCGGTGCTGCTGGGGCTGGCTTGCGATGCCGAGCCGGAGATCGATCCCGACGTGCTGCTGGCCCGTCGCGATGCGAGCTTTGCCCGTTCGCAAAAGCACTACTACGTCGACCCGCCGCGCATCGAGCGCGGCTGGCGCAATCACCTGATCGACATGCAGGGCCGCTCGTACCTGGACATGCTCAACAATGTCGCGGTGTTGGGCCATGGTCATCCACGCATGGCGGCAGTGGCTGCCCGGCAGTGGTCGCTGCTCAATACCAACTCGCGTTTCCACTATGCGGCGATCGCCGAATTTTCCGAACGCCTGCTGGCGTTGGCGCCGTCCAACATGGACCGGGTGTTCCTGGTCAACAGCGGCACCGAGGCCAACGACCTGGCGATCCGCCTGGCCTGGGCCTACAGCGGCGGGCGGGACATGCTCAGTGTGTTGGAGGCCTATCACGGCTGGTCAGTGGCGGCCGATGCGGTCTCGACGTCCATCGCCGACAACCCCCAGGCCCTGAGCAGCCGCCCGGACTGGGTGCATCCGGTGACTGCACCGAACACCTATCGCGGCGAATTCCGTGGCCCCGACACTGCGCCGGACTACGTGCGCAGCGTCGAACACAACCTGGCGAAAATCGCCGAGAACAAGCGCCAGCTCGCCGGTTTCATCTGCGAACCGGTGTACGGCAACGCCGGTGGGATCGCGCTGCCGCCCGGTTACCTGAAGCAGGTCTACGCGATGGTGCGCGAGCGCGGTGGGGTCTGCATCGCCGACGAAGTACAGGTCGGTTACGGGCGCATGGGCGAGTTTTTCTGGGGCTTCGAAGAGCAAGGTGTGGTGCCAGACATCATCACCATGGCCAAGGGCATGGGCAACGGCCAGCCGCTGGGCGCGGTCATCACCCGCCGGGAGATCGCCGAGGCGCTGGAAGCCGAGGGGTATTTCTTCTCGTCGGCCGGTGGTAGCCCGGTCAGTTGTCAGATCGGCATGGCGGTGCTGGATGTCATGGAAGAAGACAATCTCTGGGAAAACGCCCGGGTGGTGGGCGGACATTTCAAGGCTCGGCTGGAGGCCTTGATCGACCGCTATCCATTGGTCGGCGCGGTGCATGGCTCCGGCTTTTACCTGGGCGTGGAATTGATCCGCGATCGCGACACGTTGGAGCCGGCCACTGAAGAAACCGCGGCGCTGTGCAACCGTCTGCGCGCGTTGGGGATTTTCATGCAACCGACCGGCGATTACCTGAACATCCTCAAGATCAAACCGCCTATGGTCACCTCGCGCCAGAGCGTGGATTTCTTCGTCGATATGCTGGTGAAAGTCTTGGACGAGGGGCTGTAACCGATCTGGAACGCCAAGCTGTTCCCCTGTGGGAGCGAGCAGGCTCGCACTCACAGGGTTTCGCACTGATTTATAAAATCGATTTTTGTCGATGTTTGGCGCTGTTTTTTGATGGTTGTTAGTTTTACTGACTTTATTAGTCGATATTTATCGTTTATAAAGTCGACATTGCCCATCGCCCAGGAGATGACCCATGACAACGTTGCACAGCACTCCCCGCGCGGATGGTTTCCACATGCCTGCCGAGTGGGCGACCCAGACCCAAGTCTGGATGATCTGGCCCGAGCGCCCGGACAACTGGCGCCTGGGCGGCAAGCCTGCGCAGGCCGCCCACATAACGGTCGCCAAGGCCATCGCCCGTTTTGAACCGGTGACCGTGGCGGTGTCTGCGGCCCAATACGAAAATGCCCGGGCGCGTCTCGACGTACCGAATATCCGTCTGGTGGAAATGTCCAGCGACGACGCCTGGGTTCGCGACACAGGCCCGACGTTCGTCATTAATGACAACGGCGAAGTGCGCGGAGTCGATTGGGATTTCAACGCCTGGGGCGGTTTCGACGGTGGCCTGTATGCGCCGTGGAACCGTGATGCGCAAGTGGCCGGCAAGATCCTCGAAATCGAGCGCAGCCCGCGTTATCGCACCGAAGGTTTTGTGCTCGAGGGCGGCTCGATCCACGTGGATGGCGAAGGCACCCTGATCACCACCGAAGAGTGCCTGCTCAACCGCAATCGCAACCCGCATTTGAACCGTGAAGAGATCGAAGCGGTGCTCAGTGCGCAGTTGGCGGTGGACAAGATCATCTGGTTGCCGGACGGTCTGTTCAATGACGAAACCGACGGCCACGTGGATAACTTCTGTTGCTACGTGCGGCCGGGTGAAGTCCTGCTTGCCTGGACCGACGACCCGCAAAACCCGAACTACAGCCGTTGCCACGCGGCGATGAGCGTGCTGCAAAACAGCACTGACGCCAAGGGACGCCCGTTCACCGTGCACAAAATGCCGATTCCGGGGCCGTTGTATGCCACCGAAGAAGAATGTGCCGGCGTCGATGCGGTGGAAGGGTCCCAGGAGCGCAGCCCAACCGTGCGGCTGGCCGGCTCCTATGTGAATTTCCTGATCGTCAACGGCGGCATCATCGCCCCAAGTTTTGACGATCCGCTGGACGCACCGGCCAGGGGCATCCTGCAGAACCTGTTCCCGCAGCACGAAGTGGTCATGGTGCCTGGGCGCGAACTGTTACTGGGGGGCGGGAATATCCATTGCCTTACCCAACAGCAACCCGCACCACGCGCAAAATGAGTGGCGATGTAACAGCAGGGTGATATCGACTGCGCTGGCTCTAGCTCGGCGCTTTTGGATCCATCCTGGCAAACCCGCGGCCTGATTGGGTTGCGGGTTTTTTTGTGCCTGTTTATTGGCGTGGCGGATACATTGGCATAGCTCTTGTATCTGTACTTCGGCAGTTCTGGGGAGAGAACTGAGTTGTTTTGTCATAAACCTTGGATAAATTGACCGCTCATCAACCAGGAGAGGGCGCTGGAATGAATATGATAAGCGAGCGCACATGCCATCCCTTGGCCGTTAATGGTGAGTCGCTTCAAGCCTTGGCGCAGTGGTTGAAGTCCAACGGAACGCGTCAGATCAGAGAGCCTGATCCGCGCCGGATAATCGTTGAGCGTTACCCCGCTGGCCTGTTCAGCGAGGCGGAACTGGAAGCGTTGTGGGATGTGATGCAAGGGTGATGCAAGGATAGACTTCGAAGGATTGATAAAAAGCGCTGGCCGGGATGGCAGCGCTTTTTTTGTGTCCGAAGGATCTGTGGATTGACGCAAATCCCTGTGGGAGCGGGCTTGCTCGCGAAGGCGGTGTGTCAGTCACTGCCTATGTAGCTGACCCGACGTCTTCGCGAGCAAGCCCGCTCCCACGCGGCATTCGACCGATCCACGAAACACACTGAAAACCGTTCCAGCGTTTTTCCGCAGCGCTCTCAAGACTATCCTGCAGCCATCGAATCCCTATGGCCAGCGCAGTTCCCATGACCACTGTTCACTATATCTACGACCCGCTGTGCGGCTGGTGCTACGGCGCCAAGCCGTTGGTGCAGGCTGCCCGGACCGTTTTGCCGGTCATTGCCCATGGCGGCGGCATGATGACCGGTGCCAATCGCCAGCAGGTCTCGCCGCAATTGCGCAATTACGTGATGCCCCACGACCGGCGTATCGCCGAGTATTCCGGGCAGCCATTTGGCGAGGCCTATTTCGAGGGTTTGCTGCGCGACCTCAGCGCCGTGTTCGATTCGGCGCCGCCGACCGCCGCGATCCTGGCTGCCGAACAGCTCGGCGGCCACGGCCTGGAGTTGCTCGGGCGTCTGCAAACCGCACACTACGTTGAAGGCCGGCGCATCGCTGACGAAACCGTCCTGCTGGAGCTCGCCCAAACCATCGGCCTGCCGGCCCAGGCGTTCCTGGCGGCATTGCGCGCGGTTGATGTGCAGGGGCATATCCAGGCCAGTCGTACCTTGCTGGCCCAGGTCGGCGGCCAGGGTTTCCCGACCTTGGTCCTGGAGCTGGACGGCCAGTTCACGCGGATCGACATCGGCCCCTGGCTTGGCAAACCCGAGGCATTCGCCCAATGGCTGACGCAAGCCTTGCCAGTTCAGGCCTCCACGTCATCAGCGGCCTGCGGTCTGGACGGCTGTTCGCGGTGAGCAGTTCTTAGACATTTTTTGCCTAATTACAGACGTTTCACGAAATTGACACACCGTTGAGGGCGCGACTAGGATTCGCCTTACGCCTGTGGCTAACAACCATGACTCTTAAATAATAAAAAGGCCCGACACGATCACTCGTGGGCGGGCCTTTTCATTATTTTCAGGAGCAAGAGTCCGAAAAAGAGCGCAAAAGCGCCATTTCGGTTGCCCGCCGCAGTGCGTATCAACCCGTACAAGGAAAATAAACATGTTGAACAAGCGCATTAGTTTGATCGCACTGGGGATCTTGAGCACGACACACGCCATGGCCAACGACCAGGCGCAGTCCAAAGGGTTCGTTGAAGACAGCAGCTTGAACGTGCTGTTACGCAACGCTTATATCAACCGCGACTACAAAGATGGCAACGAAGACAAAGCCGAATGGGGCCAAGCGGCCATCGCTACCTTCTCGTCCGGCTTCACCCAGGGCACCGTGGGTGTCGGTGTGGATGCGTTCGGCCTGTACGCGCTGCGCCTGGACGGCGGCAAAGGCCGCAGCGGTGCGGGCGGCATCGACTTCTTCAAGCGGGGCGACAGCGGCAACGCAGCCGATGACCTGTCCAAGTTCGGGGCTGCGGTCAAGTTCCGCGTCTCCAACACCGTGCTGGCCTACGGCGACCAGATGCCGGCCCTGCCGGTGCTCAGCTATGACAACTCGCGCCTGCTGCCGGAAAGCTACACCGGCACGCTGATCACCTCCAAGGAGATCAAGGGCCTGGAACTCAATGCCGGCCGTTTCACCGCCGAATCGCGCAAGAGCGCTGAAGGCCGCGACAGCGGTGGCCTGAAGTCGATCAACGTCTTGGGCGGCAGCTATCAGTTCACCGAGCAGTTCAAGGCTTCGCTCTACGCCTCGGATGTCGAGGATGTATTGAAGAAGCAATACGTCAACGCCAACTATGTGTTCCCGCTGGCCAAGGATCAGTCCCTGACCCTGGACTTCAACGGTTATCGCACCAAGCTGGACAACAGCTACGTTCGTGAAAACAACGTCACCGGCGACGACAACAAGATCTGGAGCCTGGCTGCCACCTTCGCCACGGGCCCGCACAGCATCACGCTCGCCCACCAGCGCAGCACCGGCGACAGCAACTTGGGTTATGCCTACGGCGGTTATCAGCGCGGGCAGAATCGTGTGGGTGATGGCGGCAACACGATCTACCTGGCCAACTCCTACTGGTCCGACTTCAACGCTGAAGACGAACGCAGCTGGCAGTTGGGCTATGGCCTGGACTTCACCACCTTTGGCGTACCGGGCCTGACCTACAACGTCGCTTATGTGCGTGGCGATAACATCACCACCTCCACCAGCGAAGGCGGTACCGAGCGCGAGATCTTCAACCAGTTCAAGTACGTGGTCCAGAGCGGCCCGGCCAAGGACTTGAGCGTACGGTTGCGCAGTTCCGTGCTGCGAGTGTCGCAGAAGTCCAGCGAGTACAACGTCAGCGGCAATGAGCTGCGGGTGTTTGTGGATTATCCGATCAACGTCTTCTGATGCCTGATCAGGTTGTAAGTCTATAAAACCGTGGCGAGGGAGCTTGCTCCCGCTGGGCTGCGCAGCAGCCCTTCTGGTGTGAGCGCTGCGCACTCAAGCGGGAGCAAGCGCCCTCGCCACGATTGATTCATGCCTGCCTGAAGTGAATAGCGTTGCGACGCCAGACTCGGGGCCTTTTGGCTTGCTGCGCAAAAAACACCGCTGTAACCGCCTGTATTCCCAAGAAAAAGTCGTACCAATGCGACTTTATCCACCGTTTCAAGCGCCGCTTGAAATGCCTCAAATACTTTCTCATGGACGTAAATCCTGCACCTACTAGATTAGGCCGCTCAATGCAGCGGAGACCTTTGAAAAATGATCGTTCTGAACAGGGAAGTGGGCGAAGCGCTGAGGCGTGACAAATACGTCAACGTTAGCGGTGGGGACTTCAACCTCTACGGTCATTTCGGCGACTTTGTCCGGCTGACCAAAAGCTGGGAAAACATGGAGCCCGACAGTTACTACGGCCAGGCCGAGTCAGGCATGCGTTTTCGCCGCTACAGCGACTTCGAATACAACCCAACGACCCGCGCGCTCACGCAGCTCGAACACCGGGCCTACGTTCAGTCCAAGGCCAACAACAGTTATGTCGGCGGACTGGAGCGGCACTTCCAGGACTTCTCCAACGAAGTGATCAATTCGCCGGTGATGCGCAGCCTGATCGACACGGACTTCGAGGTGTACAAGAACGTCCTGCCGCAGGAACTGCACGATGAAATCTGGCAGTGCCAGATCCATCAGATCCGCATCGAGATCAAGCCGGGCAAGCAGCTGGAAATCACCCCTGAAGGGATTCACTGCGACGGGTACCCGTTCAGTGGCGTGCATTTCTGGGGCCGCCACAATGTGGCGGGTGCCGAAAGCCGTTTATACACCGCCCAGGAAGAACAGCTGGCGGCGATTACCTACGAGGACATCCTCGACACCACGTTCTTCCTGGATCGCGACATGCGTCATTACGTGACGCCGGCTCGCAATACCCATAGCCATAACATGGCGTATCGGCAGATCCTGGCCATTTCCTTCTCGCGGCCCGGGACCGCTTTCGACATTGTTCGCTGAACGGCTCGAACCCATGGGCGACTCGACGCAGCAGGTCCTGTTGCGCCGGGCGTTGGTCCGGGATGCCGAGCGACTGGAGCGGTTCTTTCGCGGTTTCGATGAGGTGTCGTTCTGCGAATGGCAGGACGCCCGATTCTTGCGCGGTGTGTTGTTGCAGGACACCACCACCGCGTACATGGCCATCGATGCGAGCGGTGACGTGGTGGGCGCCGTGATCGGCGGTATGCTCGGTACCCGTGGCACGATCAATCACTTGGCGGTCAGCCCACGGCATCGCACCAAAGGCCTGGGGCAGCGCCTGGTCGAGGCCGCATCGGCTGACATGAAACGGGTAGGCGTGCTGCGCATGTTCCTTTTCGTCGACGATGCTAATCTGGCCGGCAAGCGTTTCTGGGCGGCCCAGGGGTTCTGTGAGCCCCGGGGTGAAATCACCTTCGAGAGGGATTTATGAACAAGACTTCCAGCCAGCCGCTGGCGGTCGAAGCACAAGCCTCGCGTACCTTTGCTGAAGCCAGTCCGGTGGTAGCGGGTTATTTCACGGTTTCGTTTGTGTTCGGTCTGATGGCGGTCAACGCCGGGCTACCCTTGTGGTTGCCGGTGGCGATGTGCCTGTTCGTCTACGCGGGCGCTTCGCAATTCGCGGCGCTGGCGTTGATTTCCAGCGGCGCGTCGCTGACCACCATCGTGCTCACCACGTTCCTGATCAATGCCCGGCACATGCTGATGTCGGTCTACATGGCCAAGGCCCTGCGTGCGCTGGGGCTCAGCCGTTTCGAACGCTGGTGCTACGCGGCGGGGCTGACGGACGAGTCGTTCGCGTTCCACAGCGTCAAGCTTGGCAGCGGGGCGCCGGTGAGCGTGCGCTACCTGGTCGGCTTCAACCTGTTCTGTCACACGTCCTGGGTGCTGGGTGGCTTGCTGGGCGCCGTGTGTGCGCAATACGCGGCGCACCTCATCAAATACCAGCTCGACTATGCCCTGACGGCGATGATGCTCTATGTGCTGGTTTCGTTGTGCAACACCCGCAACAAACTGATCGCTGCCTTGGCGGCTGTCGTCTGCATGGGCGGGCTGAGCCTGCTGGGCAGCTCGCCATTCAATGTCTTCATTGCCACGTTCGTTGGCTGCGGGGTGGGCGTATGCCTGACCAAACGTTCCTGATCCTGGTGGTGGTCCTGATGATGGCCGTGACCTTCCTGCCGCGCGCCCTGCCGTTGCAGATCAATACCGAACACTGGCCGCCCTTCGTCGCCCGCGCCCTGGAATACCTGCCAGTGGCGATCGTCGCTGCCATCAGCCTGACTCCCTTGCTGATCAAGGACCAGCAGATACAACTCGACCGCCCTGAGTTTTATGCCGCGATTCCGACGCTGTTATGTGCGTATTTCAGCCGCAACCTGTTTCTCAGTGTGGCGGTGGGCACGGCGGCGTACATCGCGCTCGGTTCGTTCCTGTAGCGTCAGGTCCACCACGTCGTGCAGTGCCTGGCCGGACAACTCCGGATTGTTCACCGCCAGGCGGACGTCAAGAAAGTCCTCGAAATCCGGGAAAATCGCCAGGCCGTTGCGCAGCGCGGCTTCCCGGGACACCAGCCCCAAGCCATCGAGCTGCGTGATCAACGACAACGTCAGCGTCTCACTGCAGGAATACACCATGCGCTGGCTCGACCCGTATTCGCCCAGGCCAGCGTCGAGAAAGCGCAGGAAGCTGTGGGAGTACGGGCATTCTTCTGCCGGACGCACCTGAAACTTGTCACCGAGCAAGCCAAGGGAATCGTCTGCATCGCCACAATGGGCGCCCACCACCCGCACCTGCACATCCGGCATGGTGATGCTGGTAAAACCACCCTGTTGCTGCCCGATCAGGATCGCCAGGTCAAAATCTTCATTCCTGAGCTTGCTCAGGTTCTCCATCGACTCGGCGTAGCTGAATTCCAGCTGATACTGGGGGAACACAGCGATCAAGCGGTCGATCATTCGTCGATTGAAGTCCGCCGGCAAGGTGGTATTGAGCGCCACCCTGAGCGTGCGCTGTCGCGGCGTCTTGAGCGCCGCGACTTTATCCTCCAACTGCCGGGTGGCAACCAGCACCTGATCCATGAAGGGGGTCAGTTCCGCGCCTTGGCTCGTCAACGTCAGGCCCTTGTTCGAGCGCCGGAACAACCGGAAACCGAACTGTTCCTCGACCTTGTTCAACTGCGCCGCCAACGCCTGCACCGTGAGGCACGAATGCTCGGCCGCTGCCGACAACGAGCCGGTCTGCACGATACGCATAAGGTTGCGTAGGATTCTGCTATCCATGAGGTAATGCCCTCTGCTTAAGTGGGCTCGCTATTGTTGTGCACCTGGTCCGGGCCAGGCAGTGCATGCTGGCTATCATCATGCACCTTGCCACGGTTGTCGCGATTTTGTGCCGAAAAGCGCCGGGAGGCGATGGTTGAGCTTATGCGGGATTTGGGGATTTTGCCCAGTCGGTGCTGGCCGGGATCAGTTAGCAGGGTCATAGATGGACTGTCTTGCGAAAAATCCTGCGTGAGTCTCGGAGCACTCCCAACATCATGGCTGATCGCTCTGATATCCGTCCTTGGAAACTCAGGTTGAAATACGCCCCTTAATACAGGCGATGCCAAACCTGCCGTTATCCATGCAAGGCCGCTTATCCACCTGACGTTGACCCATGGCGGCAGTCCCACCACAATGTTTTTTAGGTAGCGCCAATGTAGCTACAAATTTAGCAATGAGGTTTATTTCATGGGTGCACTATTAAAAACCACCGACGTGCGTTGCCGCATTGATGAGGACTTGAAGGCCCGTGCCACTGAAGTTTTGAACGCCTGCGGATTGAGTGTTAGCGACGCGATGCGTCTTTTCCTGCGCCAGGTTGTTGAGACTCAGGGGCTTCCATTCGAGATACGAGTGCCTTCGGACAAGACCGCCCGGGCCATGATTGAGGCACGGGATATCCGTCAACGATTCAACTCGATAGACGACATGCTGAGAGAGGCTGATGGCGAAACCGGGAGAAAAGCAAAAACGCGCTGAATTGCCGAAGCAATGTGCATATACGTCTGAATTCAAAAAGTCCTGGGAGCGTTACAAACGGGCAGGGCGGCGCGATATGAATGAAGTGCGTCATGTGATGGTCATGCTTTTTTTGGGTGAGCAGCTACCGAGCGAATACATGGATCATGCCTTGACGGGTAACTGGGTTGGATTTCGAGAGTGGCATATTGGCGGTGACTTTCTGTTGATTTATGAGCATTCACGCCCGAACCTGGTTACGTTTGTTGACTTGGGAAGTCATGCCGAATTGTTCAAATAGGGCGTCTGTGGATTCCACTTGCGAATAAAAACTTAAAAATAATCCATATCTGTACTATCCTCTAAGCACCACTCCGCGACAAAGGAGCCCAACCCCATGGCGACTTCCTCCATCACTCTCAATGCGCAGCAACAACTGGATTCCCCGGGGGCGGGTCGAGTCGCGTTGAAGTTCTTCTTCAACCTCATGGCGCTCTGGGGCTGCAGCGTTGAACAGCAGCGCACATTGCTGGGCAAGGTGGGAAACACGACCTTCTACAAATACAAACAACTGCCGGAAAACGTGAAGCTGCCTCGCGATACGCTCGAGCGCATTTCCTACCTCATGGGCATCCACAAGGCGTTGAGCATCATCTTCAGCAATAGCCGGGACCGTGCCTATCAATGGGTCAGCAGCCCGAACACCGCGGCACCGTTCAATGGTCAGTCGGCGCTGTCCTACATGCTGACCGGGCGGGTGGTGGACATCGCCGATGTGCGGCGATACCTCGACGGAGTACGCGGTTGATGGTGCCACCATTGGCGGACCCGCAATGGAAACGGGCTTATCGCATCGTCAACAGCAGCTTCCCGCCGATTTCGCTGTTTGAAGACGTACTCGACCCTGAAGACTTGCCCACCGCCTACGCCCTGGAAGCGCTGACCAACGATCGGCTGATGGAACAAGCCGGCGTGCTGTCCCGGGTACGCCCCGAGGACCGCATTTCCGGCCCCGGCTCCTCGCCGGTGATGGCGGCGTTTACCCACATCGGCAAAAGCAGCCGCTTCAGCGACGGCACCTTCGGCGTGTATTACGCCGCCAGCAGCCAGGAAGCCGCCATTGCCGAGACCTGTTACCACCAGGCGCGATTCCTTGGCGCGACCAACGAGCCAGACCTGGAGTTGACCATGCGCACCTACGTCAACAAGGTCGTCAAACCCCTGCACGACATCCGCCACGACCACCCCCACCTCCACAACCCCGACCCCACCGCCTACGGCCCCTCCCAAGTGTTCGCCCGGCAACTGCGTGAAACCTTGTCGTGGGGGCTGCTGTACAACAGCGTCCGCCTGCCCGGTCACGAATGCGTGGCCGCGTTTCGCCCGCCGGCGGTTTCGATACCGACGCAGGGCAAGCACATTCGGTACGTCTGGAGTGCCCAGAAGCGGGAGATTTCGTTTGTGTTTGAGGTGACTCAGGTGTGAGTTGGAATAAAAAAGCACCTGACAGAATCAGCAGTGCTACTTACAGGGAGTGAATTCGTGGCGAGCTTGCTCCCGCTGGGCTGAAGCAGCCCTTCAAAATCAATGCTGCCCCCCTCGGAGCAGCATTGCAGCAGCGGCGCTTAAGCCGGATGACTCCCCGGCGCCTCCAGCACCTTCACCACGTCATCAATGACGGCCTTGCTCATGTCCTGCAAATAACACGACGCCCAGGCATACCGATCCGTGCTGCGAATCATCGCCGCGTCCTCGGCCAGGACCTTGGCGACGTGGAGCAGGTCGGAAGCGTGGGACAGGGCTTCGCCGATGGGGATGCCGCTGTTGACGCGGAATAGCGGGCGGTCGGAGTGGTAGGAGAAGGGGGTTAGGCCTGGGGTTTTGAGGTCTTTGGGATGGGTCATTGCGCACCTCCGTTTGCCAACTGGCGGCGGGTGGTGACTAGCAAAGTGATAAAGCGAGATTGCAGCAGATCCATGGCGTGCATCGATAAACTCCCATATCAGATGAGAGCTGCCACGTTCGTTCTCAGGCGAATGGGTGGCAGCTGTGCGCAGGCTGAGAAACCGGAGATACAGGAACCCGGCAGACCCGAAGGTCTCCCACGCACAGCCGCCATTACACGGAATGCGGACATAAAAAAACGCCGCAAAACGTGGTTCGGGCGCTGTAGCGCCTGCATCTTACTCGGGTTCTCAGGCCCGGTCGCTGAATTGGCAGCGACGGTTGAAGAGTAGCGGGTGGATGGGGAGGGCGCAATCGTGGCGCGATGCTGGCGGGTGATTATTTGCTCGAAAAAATGGGAACCGCGCACAGGAGTGCTAGGTTTGAACACAACACTTCCTCAGCCGGTGATGAGCCAGTGTCGAACCAATACACCCAGAGGAGCCCTCGTAATGGACCTACACAACGAATTCGAAAACAGTAAATTCTTCCACCGCACCCGCATCGATCGACGCGCCGCCGATGCCTTGGTGGGGTTGGCTGCTGGGATTACGGCTGACGGTGTCGTGAACACCAACGAGGCGATTTTTCTAAGGCAATGGTTGGAAAACAATCTCGCGCATCTGAGTGACCCGGTGATCAATCTGCTCTATTCACATTTGGCATCCATGCTTCAGGACGATGCTCTGGACCCGGACGAATCCCTAGAGTTGCTTAACATCCTGCGTAGCTTTTCTGGCGTGGGCATTGAGAGGTCGCAGGTCGGCGGAGCCGTTGCCGTTACGCCAACGGACCTTCCCTTCAATTCACCAGCCCCTGACTTGGTCTGGGATGGCCGGATGTTTGTATTTACAGGTGTCATGGCCTTTGGGCCGCGCAAAACTTGCCAAGCATTGGTCGAGGAGCGTGGCGGTTTGATTGGGGGCGGGGTGAGTAAGAAGGTGCATTACCTGGTGGTCGGCAGCGTGGGTAATGAGCAGTGGCGCCACAGCACCTACGGAACGAAGATCATGAAGGCAGTGGAACTGCGGGAGGCGGGTGCTTCGATTGCCATTGTGGGTGAGGATCACTGGCAAAAGATGCTGTTTGGTTGAGCTGGGCTAGGAAAGGCTGCCCGTTGTCTTGGCTGAAAGATTGTCGGTGGGGTTGATGGCCTCATCGCGAGCAAGCTCGCTCCCACTGGTTTTTCAGGGTGTGGAGGAAAAGTGAACACCCAGAAACACTACACATTTCTGCGAGGGTTTCGTTTTGTATGGTGCGGCACCAGGAGTCGAATTTAGTCATAACAACATGTAATAAATAGTATTTTATAAACTTTAAAAATACTTATACCCCTATTTGTACCCTCCCAGGTGTCGATTATGAGGTTGCATGCCACTGATTGAAATGCATAAATCTATTGTTTTGCTTAGGTTGATAGTTTTTATCTATTTTTGACTCTGGGAACTGAGATGCGTAAGATTCTCGGACTGGTGACCCTCACCAGTCCGAGGGATTGTTGGCTGGCCGCTCTCGCCAGCAATGGTGTTTTATGCGCGGACTTTTATTCTCAGAATCGTACAGACCACTTTTTTCTGGTCATGAAACTTTTTCTTTAAGGCAGCTATGGCTGAAGAAAGCCATAGATCTCGTGGGTAGTGGCATATTGCTGTCTAGCCTCACGGATTTAGATAAGCCAGGAAAACGCAGTAAAAACGTTTTCAGCGACGATGCATCAATAATCGCATTGGGCGTGGGAAAAAATATGGTGGCGTCAATTCGCCATTGGGCGACGGCTTGTGATGTCGTATCCGAGGTCGATGGTGTGCCACACCCGACATTGTTCGGTGGCAGAGTCTTTGGGGCGGATGGGTATGACCCATATAGTGAGCACCCATCGACACTTTGGCTCGCTCACTGGAAGCTTGCAGGTGGGTGGGCAATGCCAGAAAATAGAACCCATAGAAGCTCTACCTGGTATTGGGTTTTTAATTATATTCATCAGCAGAGTTTTTCATCTCTAGGATTACTTAAGGCGCTGAGTGAATATGCCGTAGCAAGAAATATCCGTATTTCTCCCGCAACTCTGAAGCGTGATGTTGAGGTGTTTCTAAGATGTTACGTAGATCGTTCAGGAACTAGTGCTGTTGATGATTTTGCTGACTCAATGCTCGGCGAACTAGGGCTCATTGCAACTCAGTCTAGAGATGAATATACGCTGCGTAGAGGGCCAAAAGCGACTCTCACTGACGGCGCTTTTCTGTACGCGCTAGTCGAGTTTTGGCAAGGCTTTTCACCTCAGCAAAGTACTTTATCTTTTGAAACAATCGCTTATGAAATTGGAGCCCCTGGCCGAGTTTTTAAACTCGATGAGGATTCGGTGGCAGCCAAACTTTTAGAATTAGAGGCGCTTACCGAGGGCCGATATCAATGGTCTGATACTGCAGGTTTGCGCCAAGTGATCTGCCGTAATCCACTAAGCTTGGAAGAAGCGTTGGAGTTGGCATATGTCTAAAGGTCAATCGAATGAGGTTGAGTCTTTTGCGGGCTCGATAAATAATATTACTACTAAGGCAAAGTCCAAAAAAAATACTGCAAAACTGGCGGCTGATAACCCAATGTTGAGTGAAGTCGTTACGCTTTCTAGGCAGTTTCAGCGGGCAGTACGGCTTGATGCCGACTTTGGGAGTATTGAGGCGCTTAGAGGCTATATTTGCCAAGGCACTGCACGTAATGTTCTTGAGAGTACCGCTCGCCAAATTGTTCACTCCACGCAACGCGCGTTTACATGGACGGGACCATTTGGGGGGGGGAAGTCTTCTCTAGCTGTAGCTCTTTGCAGTCTCGTAGCCAAAAATGAATCAGTGCGGAATGCTGCTTTTGATGTGCTAGATGTAGGAGCTAATGAAGAGTCTGATATCCCTTTGGCGTTTAGTGCGACCAAGAAAGGCTGGTTGATCCTCCCTGTAGTTGGTCATCGCGGAAGCGTTATAGATGCTATCGCTACGAGCGTTGATAGTCATTCAGGAGCCAAAATCCTCTCTGAAACAAAATCAGGGTCCCGGCAACGAGTAACGTTATTACTTAAAACTCTTGCAGCTGAGGCCGCAGCAAGAGTAAGTGATGGTGTGTTGCTAGTAATAGATGAGCTTGGTAAGTTTCTCGAAGCGGCTGCGTCAGACGGTGACGATGTTTACTTCTATCAAGAGCTAGCTGATCTAGCCGGCAGAAGCGCAGGGAAGCTGGTAGTCGTAGGGATATTGCATCAATCATTTGAGCAATATGCTCATCGTTTGGGCTCTGAGTTACGCGATGAATGGCGTAAAGTGCAAGGGCGATATGTAGACATTCCACTTGTGGCTGCTACTGATGAGGTGGTGGAGCTTACTGGGCGGGCAATTCAGTCAGACTTTCCTCACCCTGAGTCTATGGTTGTATGTAAACAGGTTGCTAACTCGATTCGACATCATAGACCTAGTCTTAGTGCAAAATTCGCAGACCGTCTTGACCTATGCTGGCCGCTTCACCCTGTTACGGCCGCCCTTCTCGGCCCGATATCTAAACGTCGTTTTGGGCAGAATGAGCGCAGCACTTTTGGTTTTCTCGCTTCAGTTGAGGCATACAGCCTAAAAGAGTTTCTTCACAGTACTCCTCAGTCATCAAAGCAGACGTACACTCCGGCCGCATATTGGGACTATCTACGTACAAATTTTGAACCGAGTATTCTTGCTTCTCCAGATAGCCATCGTTGGTCTCAGAGTGTTGAAGCAGTTGAGCGTGTAGAGCAAAAACAGCTCGATGGAACATTACATCTCCAACTAATAAAGACTATTGCTTTGATCGATCTGTTTCGTCACGGATCCGGGATTGTTTGTGACGATGCGGTTCTTGGTGCCTGTTTGATTAACTGTGAAGGGGTAGTAGTTTCGCGGAGCCAGGTTCAAGAGCTACTTCAAGACCTGCGTAGATGGGCTGTCGTGGTGTACAAACGACACTTGGGGTCATGGTGTATTGCAGAAGGCAGCGATTTTGATCTAGATGAAGCGCTTAATAAAGCCTTGTCGACGATAGATGAGCCGGATCTCGCACAGCTCTCTAAGCTTGTTCATTTGAGGCCTGTGCTTGCAAAGCGGCATTACTGTAATACCGGGACTTTGCGATGGATGCTGCCCTTGATGGCGCATGCAAACAGCTTTCAGGATGGTATTGAGCGAGCTTATAAAGCTTGTGGCATTTCTCAGCAAGTATTGAGTTCGACTAGCGCTTTCGGAGCATTTCTTCTGGTAATTCCTGCTAGAGGGCAGTCGCTTCGTCAAACCATTAACACGATCAAAAACATAGATTTCCCATCGGATACACTACGGCCGGTTTTAGTTGGTGTTCCGCGTAATGGCGAGTCGATTCGTGAGTTTGGCCGCGAGCTCATGGCATATGATCAAATTTCTCGGCAGCACTCTGAGCTTGAAAATGATGCTGTAGCAAGGCGAGAGCTCTTTGCAAGGACCACGGATGTTCGGAGTCGTTTGGAGGAAGAGCTCCGTGATGCGCTGAACAACATACAGTGGGTCAACGCGGATCGATTGGGAATACAATCAAAAAGCACTTTAACTATTGGTACTAGCCTTCCGGTTTTAGCATCGGAGTTTGCTGATCGTGTTTTCTCGAAATGCCCATTACTATTTAGCGAATTGATAAACAGGGATGTACCATCTTCTAACAGTGCAAAAGCAAGAAAAGATCTTCTTTACGTAATGTTGCGTAATAGGGATAAGCCTCGACTTGGTCTAGAGGGATATCCTGCAGAGGCTGGACTGTATCATAATATACTGGAAGCGAGTGGCCTGCATCGACAGGTTCATGACGGTGAGTCGTGTTCTGAACAAGTTAAATATTGCTTTGCAGCACCAATAGATGGCGATCCCCGCGCTTTACGTGCAAGTAGTTTTATTGCGCTTTGGGAACAGGCCGTTGATTTGGTTGTAAACGCTGATTCGCCTATCTCTTTAGTTGAACTCTATAAATTATGGCAGTATCCTCCTTTTGGTGTTCGTTCTGGTGTATTGCCGGTTCTTTGGCTTGCCTTCTATCTGGCTAATCAGAATCGTATTGCCATTTATAAAGACGGCATGTTTATTTCAGATCTTGATGAGGTAAATATCGATGAAACTTTGCAAGATCCAGGGCGTTTTACTTTACGATATGTCAGAATCGACGACCATAAGAGAGAAATACTTGTTGGAATCGCGGAGCATTTAAGGCGTTTAGGTCATGCTGTTGAAGTTGAGCCTTTAGAAGCTGCTAGAGGGCTAGTCTCCCTAGTATATGGTCTTTCACCCTGGGCTCGTAGGACTCAACTCCTATCTGAGTCGACAAAGGCCGTCCGGGATACCTTGGCAAGAGCGAGTGACCCGCACAAGGTTTTGTTTGTTGATTTACCTATTTTATTTGATGGGTTGTCTGTTGCTGAATATGTTAAAGCGATAGGCGATGCTTTGGATGAAATGCAGTTAGCTTACACAAAAATGTTGTCTGATGTTTTAAGTTCGACTCTTGATTCAATTTCGGCTTCATTGGAAAATGAAGAAGAAGTTGTTGCATTGCATCACCGATCCAATACGGTTATAGGGATCTCTGGTAACCTTCAGTTGGATGCTTTCGCAACACGCCTATCTTCTCTTAACTTGAATCCAGACTCCGTAGATAGTCTTCTCAGTATGGCGGTACAAAAGCCACCTAGAGATTGGACTGACTCGGATATTGATGCTGCGTTAATTCAGCTGGCGCAGTGGGGGTTGCAGTTTAGACAGGTTGAAGCCGTATGCTCTGTACGAGATCGCGTACCTACGCGCAATGCAATCGCTATTGTATTAGGAACCGGACAAAAGGGGAAAACGGTATCTGAAAGCTTTGACGTATCTCCAAGTGAGAATAGACTAATACAAAAAATATCCACTGAAATAATGAAGAACTTCAAAGATGTCAGCCGTGAGGTCTTTCTCGCTGCTTTAGCACAAACCGCCACGAGGCTGGTAGAGTCAGAGCAGAAAAGTGAGGAGCTAGTTTAATGACAGCTTTTGTGAAGCGTCTCGAACCGTCCTCCCATGCGGAGCGGCCATCTGTGGAGCGTCATGTCCTAGGGCTTTCAGGAGGTCGTGATAGTGCCGCACTTGCAGTTTATATGCGACAACATCACCCAGAGTTAGATTTGGAGTATTTCTTTACTGACACGGGTAAGGAGCTACCTGAAGTCTATGAGTTTCTTGGCCGATTGGAAGGTTTCTTAGGGAAGCCAATTCAACGTCTAAATCCTGACCGCGATTTTGATTTTTGGCTGCGCGAATACGGAAACTTCTTACCCTCGGCTAGTACTCGTTGGTGTACTCGACAATTAAAGTTGTTGCCGTTTCGCCAGTGGCTCAAGCCGAGCCTCGCCGCCGGAGAGACTGTAACCAGTTATGTCGCGATACGATCCGATGAGGATTACAGGCAAGGTTTTTCACCAACCCAGGATAATCTAAAAGTTGTCTACCCTTTTCGCGAGGCTGGCATAGATAAGCAGGGTGTACTTGAGCTTCTTGAGGCTTCAGGGCTAGGCCTTCCAAAGTACTACGGGTGGAGGTCTCGCAGTGGCTGTACATTCTGCTTCTTCCAGCAAAAAATTGAATGGGTTAATCTCAAGCGAAAGCACCCAGATGCTTTCGAGGAAGCTAAGCGATATGAGAAAACAGCGGTAGAAAATGGCTCCCCGTTTACCTGGTCCCAAGGGGAGTCCCTCGATGAGCTTGAGAAACCTGAGCGTGTGGCTGCAATTGAGGCGGATTTTATGAAGCGAAAGCTTAGGGAGCAGGCTCGTAAGCCTGTGAATCCGTTGAGGCCTGTGGAGCTGATTGAAATCGTGGATATTGACGATCTTTTTGGCGAGGACGAAGGCGGGGGCGCATGCTTAGTCTGCCACAAATAGGTCGTACGCCGGGCTGACTAGCAGCAATTGCATGCAGTTATCACATAAGGGATGAGGGATAAGCGTGTTTAAGATCACTGCTCGTACTGTGTTAGAGCTCGGGGCGGAGCTCATTAGTTCCGATATTATCGCATTTTATGAGCTTATAAAAAACGGCTTTGATGCGAAAACAAATAATGGGATTGAAATTCGGTTCAACATTGTGTTACGACGAAATTCATTGTTGGCATTGAGGAGTAAAAGCCAGCAGTCAATTAAGAGCGGGGAGGAGTTTACCTCCTTTCGTGATGCAGCAATTTCCGAACTTACAACAGATGCTCCTGAAGATTTGTTGTTGCAGGCTCGAGCGCTTATTGAGGCTGCAACGTCGCATGAAGAAGTGCTGTCAGCGCTTCAAAAAGCCTATGACCTTAGCACTATTGAAGTCTCTGATACAGGCTCTGGGATGTCACAAAGTGACCTTTCAAATAACTTTCTTGTTATCGGTACCCCAAGTCGTAAGAGAGAGGTAGACGAAGCGTTGGCGCAAGGGGCTACTAGTACGCCATACCTTGGCGAAAAAGGTATTGGTCGACTATCTGCTATGCGCCTAGGTGAGAAGCTGAGAGTTGAAACTGCACGATCTAGCGATACTAATATTAATATATTGGATATCGACTGGAGGGCGTTTGCTGATCTTGATGCGATGCTTGAAGATATTGCGGTGGAGCCAAAAATTGGCCACGCTAAACCAACTGTTAATTGGTCTGGAACTACAATAATAATCGGAGCTCTTGCTGAAGACTGGACTGAACAGCGCGTGAGTCGTATGGTTGAATATGATTTTGCTAGGCTGACGGATCCTTTTCTTGATCAAAAAAATCGACCACGTATTGCTATCAAATGGAATAACAAGCGTCTGACCATTCCTTGGATGAGTCAAGATTTGTTAAGCCACGCGCATGCCCGGGTGAAGGGAACATATGAAATATCGAAAGGTGTACCGGCGCTAAAATGTACTCTCGAAGCGCTTGATCTCGGGTTTGATCATCCCAAGGAGGTTGATGAGGCTTTGGTCACCGCGCCCGATCTGCTTGGGGCGCTCATTGGACCGTATGGAGAAATTCCGGATTCGGCGTTAGTGACTGTAGGACCGTTTTCTTTCGAAGCTCATTGGTACAACCGAAGAAGATTGGGCCGTATCGAAGGCATTGGTGAGATGCGTACGGTAAGAGATTTGCAAGAAAAATGGTCTGGAATTCTCTTATTCCGACAAGGATTTCGGGTGTTCCCATATGGGGATGATGAGGATGATTGGCTTGCTTTGGATAGAAAGGCGTTACGTCGGTCAGGCTACACTCTGAACAAGACGCAGTTTATTGGTAGAGTGAATATTTCACGCACAGATAATCCAAATTTAGTCGATCAAACGAATCGGGAAGGGTTAAGGGAAACGCCTGAGCAGCAGGTGTTACTCGGCATTATGCAATATGTCGTACAAGATTTGATGTTCCCTTTTATGAGGAATGTTGAAAAACAATATAAGGCGCAAAAAGTAGATCTTTCTAATGCCAAAACAGAGGTTGCGAAGCTAGAAAGTCGTGCTAACACAGCCCTGAAAAGACTTCGTTCTATGCCCGCTAGCGACGATGTTAAAAATGATAAACGGGAGGCCATAGAGGAACTTGAGCAGACCCTTTTTGAGTTTTCCGAGTTTGCTCAAAATGCAAGGCAGCGTATCGAAGAAGTTGAACAAGAAAGCCGTCAGATGATTGAGATGGCAGGCGTGGGATTGATGGTTGAGGTCGTAGCACATGAACTTGCGCGTGCTGCAGAAAATGCGCTGGAAAATCTAGAGATTCTTCGCAAAAAGGATGTTACGGGTGAAGTAAGGTCAAGTCTAGAGGCTCTTCGTTCAGAAATGAAGAGCTTGACTAAGCGAGTCAGGGTTCTAGACCCTCTAAGTGTTTCCGGCAGGCAGCGGGTGGAAGTATTTAGTTTGCGCGAGCTATTAGCTGATACTGAGGCAGCTCATGAAGCTCAATTCTCTAGAGAGGGGATTAAATTTAAAGTTGACAACCCAAGAAATGATATAAAAATTAAAGCGGTTAAAGGTATGGTTGTTCAGATCGTAGAGAATTTAATTTCTAACTCTATGTACTGGTTATCTAATCGATCTGTTCGGGAAAGCTCGTTTGTTCCAACCATAAAGATATCGTTGCATGATCATCCTCCAACACTTATTTACGAGGATAACGGGCCTGGAATTGCTCCTGAAAATGCAGATAAAATTTTCAAGGTTTTTTTCTCGCTGAAAGAAAAATCCAAACGCCGCGGGTTAGGCTTATTTATTGCGCGAGAATGTGCAGAACACAACGGAGGTACTCTCATACTTGATGAGGAATCTGTTTCCACAACCGGACGATTGAATAAATTTGTTTTTGAACTTCCAGAGAGTGTTTCTATTCGATGAACGACCTTGCTGATCTTCTTGAACAGGCGGGCGTTCGCACTGCCTTAGTGGTTGATGATGCTTATGACCAAGTCCCTACTGCAAATGATCTTACTGTCGATCAGGATGAGTGGATTA
The DNA here is from genome assembly GCF_963970515.1 of Pseudomonas sp. RL_5y_Pfl2_73. Lineage (NCBI taxonomy): Bacteria > Pseudomonadati > Pseudomonadota > Gammaproteobacteria > Pseudomonadales > Pseudomonadaceae > Pseudomonas > Pseudomonas sp. RL_5y_Pfl2_73. Next base: position 125,842 of record NZ_CAXAPD010000018.1, read on the forward strand.
ATTTCTTTGAAGATCTTTCTGATGCAGATAGACGTGCCGTGTCGGAGTTCTTCCCAGAATACGATCGGATGCGTGCTGACGAGTTAAGAGTTTCAAATGAATTTATTGCAGTTCTTTGGGCTAATCGAGATGCTTTAGGTGATGGTGTAGTTGATGCCTTATTTGCACGGTATCAACACGATATGGAAACTGATTTAGCTTATCTTGAGAGTCTTGTCTCGCAGCTTGAAGCGCTTGGTTTAGCATGTGAAAAAACTGGTCGTGACTTCCAAAAGGATGCGGAGACGGTTGATTTAATTGTAATCGATTTGTTTCTTGGGTCTGGTCAAGAGCAGCAAGATATAGAAAGATCTATTGTAAATTTGAAGCAGGTGGTTGAAAAACGGGTAGGAAGGCCTCCATTAGTTGTTTTGATGTCTAGGAGTCCCAGACTTTCAGATAAACGTGAGGAGTATCGCGACCGAGCTGGGCTGTTTGAGTCCGCTTTTCGTATCATTAGAAAAGCAGAATTAATTGAGCCAAATAAACTTTCGCGCGTATTGTCTAGGCTGAGTAATCACTACAGTGATTCTTTGAAGTTGGCTGAGTTTTTATTTGCTTGGAACTCTGGAATCGAAGGTGCTCGTGAGCGTACCTCCCGTTTGATCCGTCGCTTAGATCTACCTGAAATATCTCAAGTTCGCCACTTACTTCTTGAAGCTGAAGAGGCTCCGACAGGTGGATATCTCGTCGACGTTTTTGACCGGGTTCTTCAGCATGAGCTAGAAGCTGATGCCTCTATAATTGATGCAGCAATTGCTCTGAATGACCTCACACCAGAAAAATATCCCCCTCCCTATGTAGCAGGGTCCAGGGAGCTTCAGAATCTTGTACATAGCTCTCTATTTCAACACCCAGAACGACTTCGACTGTCTGGATCTGAAAGTCGTGTTTCATTTGGTGATCTTATTCGCCGTAAACCGTTAGTTGACGGGGCGGAGGCTGAAATGCTCACCGATATTAGCGGTGATAATATTCTTGCTGTCATGTCTCCAGCATGCGACTTGCAGCGTCAGGGTGCTAAGCGAGTTCTACTTCTTGTTGGTGATGTTCGCGCACTCGTGCCGTCTGAATGGACCTATAAATCTGATTCGGCAAGGACTTCAGTTTATAAGTTTGAGGGTGGGCAGGCTTTTTGGATTAAATGGAATTTAAAACATATTGAGACTGTTTCTCATCAGCAATTAGATGTTTTACTGGGTGCGGATGGAGAGTTTGAGGTTTCTGCTCGTCTTCGCGAGTCACATGCCATTGAGCTACAACAAAAGCTGCTTGCAGATCTAGGGCGTATAGGAATGCCGGCGGCAATGCCCGCTACATTTTCCGTTGACGTATCTGTATACGTTCCTGGATTAGAAAAAAAGCCTCTGATTTTAAATGTTCCTGCTTTGGATGATACGTCTGGAGTGTGTTACGTTGGACGTGACAAGGAAATGAGACTTGTCTTGTGTGAGGAGGTTTGTGAGGCCATATGTGATGCCGTTCAGGCTATCGACTTATCTACAGTCCACCAGAATTCTCACGAGGCTCTTGAGTACCTAAGGTCTACGAGTGAGTTGTTGCTTGCTTTAGAGAAGGGTATTTCTTTACCAGGACAGGCAAGTAATGCTTGGAAGGATATTCCTTCTCCTACTGGCGCAACTAGAGAGCTTCATAGACAAATTCAACCTCGGGTTGTTGGTCTAATTGGTAACTTTGGATGTGTTGATAAATCGCTTTCAAATCCAGAATTAAACAAAGCTGGGATACTTATAGTTGTTCGCTTCCCTGAGTAATTAGCACGTTAGTGAAATAATGTATCTCCCATTTACAGTGGGTCGTTTCTTAAATATTGATTAGCCTCTATTGAGGCTGATTTTATTTTTGTTAAGTGTTGTGAGTACTATTGATGCTTTTATAAATCCTATGAATTTGTTTTTCAGGGTTTATTTAACTTTTGTATCTAATTTCCAATCCTCCGTTTTTCCCAGCCTTGAGCTGATGAGGATTGCCGTGAGCTGATATCGGTACCGCGTATGGGCTGACTTTGTTACGAGGTAGTATTCTAAGAACCATGTGAGATGTTTCAGCCTCCAGGACCAAGGATTATTTTTCCCCCACTTTTGGTAAATGATTGCTTGAATGACTCGGGCTTGTCGTAAGTGGCGTTGACGGGTCTCGTGTGAGCCGGTCACTACACCGCTCAGAAAAAGCTCCATGTCAAAAGGTCTGGTCATGCTTTGCCTCCAATTCAGCCTGAATCCACGTCGATGCGGTGATGCGTCAGCTCAAGATTGCTAGCGGGTGGCATGCGCCACGGTTAGGATGCCCACTAGGAAAAGCACCTTTTCGAATGCCTTGTTCATTTGCGGCCCCCGATGTAAGCCGATACCACGTCGATTCGACCATGCCCCAGTTCATAACTGATTTGTGAGCGGGCCTTTCGGTCGAGTTGCAGGTCTAGTTGGCTGCATCTTCCGCCGTTGATAGGTAAGCGCTCCATGAACCCCACCTGTCCAAACAGAAGGCACATAAGGCAAGGCCACCAAATCAAGCGAACGCGGAGCCCCTTCTCGGCACATTACTTCATTTTTTCGGCCTGATATCCACCACCGTCCCCGCCTGCACGTTTTTGATCGGTGACAGCAAGTGCGGTGAAATATTCCACCGCTGACTGGTGTCGGTCACCACCGTGACGGTCTTACGGTTGAACTTCATGACGGTGCCGGACAGGCGTTCACCATTGGGTGAGTCGAAGCTTACCCGAGCCCCCGGATGGAACTGCATCATTGACTTGTGCGCCTCCAACGACTCCAACATCTTCAGTCGTTCGATGATGTGGTGATTCAACGTCACTAATTCATCGACGCTCAAGTGATCAATATTGATACTCATGATGCCCTCCCATTCCAAGGCAGTAGTGCCTCAAAGTCTTCGACTGATTCAGCTTGCGGCAATCGTTCCAGCACGAGGCGTAGCCACGCATAGGGCTCTTGGCCGTTCGCTTTGGCGGTCTCGATCAAACTGTAGAGCTGCGCACTGGCTGCCGCGCCTTTGGGCGTATCGCTGAACAGCCATGCCTTGCGCCCGATGACAAACGGCTTGATTGCTCGTTCGGCGGCGTTGTTATCGATCGGTAAAAATCCAGCTTCGATATAACGCTCCAGTCGACTCCAGTTATTGCCCAGATAATGGACGGCTTTACCCAAGGCGCTTTGTGCCGTGACCTGTGGCAGGGTTTTCTCCAGCCAACTTCTTAACTGGGTGAGCACCGGCAAGCTCTGTGCTTGACGACCGGCAAAGCGCTGATCATCCGTCACGTCTTTCAAATCACGCTCAATGCCGTACAACTTATTGATCATTGCCAACGCCACATCAGCCCG
>NZ_CAXAPD010000019.1:0-118637 GCF_963970515.1 Pseudomonas sp. RL_5y_Pfl2_73
AGGTGACAACATTCAGATGACTGTTACCCTGATCAAGACCATCGCGATGGAAGACGGTCTGCGTTTCGCTATCCGTGAAGGCGGTCGTACCGTCGGCGCTGGCGTCGTAGCCAAAGTCATCGAGTAAACAGTTGTAATGTCTTTTTCGGGCCGGCATAATGGTCGGCCTGATTTTGTTTTAGGTCAGTAGCTCAATTGGCAGAGCGACGGTCTCCAAAACCGTAGGTTGGGGGTTCGATTCCCTCCTGACCTGCCAGATTCACTCAGTGTGTCTGGCTTTCTTTTCACAGGATCTTCATAGATGACTCCTAAAGCTGAAGCTCAAGGCTCTCGCTTCGATCTGCTCAAGTGGCTAGTGGTAGTCGCTTTGGTGGTTGTTGGCGTTGTTGGCAATCAGTATTATTCTGCTTCGCCGATCCTGTACCGTGTACTTGCATTGCTTGCCATTGCCGCTGCTGCTGCCTTTGTAGGCCTGCAGACGGCCAAGGGCAAGTCTTTCTTTGTACTCGCTAAGGAAGCTCGCACTGAGATTCGTAAAGTCGTATGGCCGACTCGCCAAGAAACCACGCAGACCACGTTGATCGTTGTGGCTGTTGTTCTGGTAATGGCGTTGCTGTTGTGGGGGCTTGATTCCCTGCTCGGCTGGCTTGTTTCCTTGATTGTTGGCTAAGGGTGTCCCGTGGCTAAGCGTTGGTACGTTGTGCATGCTTACTCGGGTTATGAGAAGCATGTTATGCGCTCGCTGGTAGAGCGCGTAAAGCTGGCTGGCATGGAAGATGGCTTTGGCGAGATTCTGGTCCCCACTGAAGAAGTGGTTGAGATGCGTAATGGCCAGAAGCGCAAAAGTGAGCGTAAGTTCTTTCCAGGCTATGTGCTGGTACAGATGGATATGAATGAAGGGACTTGGCACTTGGTCAAGGATACCCCTCGGGTGATGGGCTTCATTGGCGGTACCGCCGACAAGCCTGCGCCGATCACGGATAAAGAGGCAGAAGCGATTCTGCGTCGCGTCGCTGATGGTAGCGACAAGCCGAAGCCGAAGACATTGTTTGAGCCAGGTGAGGTTGTACGCGTCACCGACGGTCCATTCGCTGATTTCAATGGCACGGTTGAAGAGGTTAACTACGAAAAGAGCCGGATCCAAGTGGCAGTGCTCATTTTCGGTCGCTCTACTCCGGTAGAGCTAGAGTTCAGTCAGGTCGAAAAGGTCTGATTGAACAGGCATCCCAACCCCGCAGCCCAAGGCTGTGGGGTTTTGTCGTCACTGGGATAAACGCGCAAGTAACCGGGGAGCCTTTCGAGGCGTTCGAACCCGTAATTGGAGTGCCTCATGGCCAAAAAAATTACCGCTTACATCAAGCTGCAAGTGAAGGCCGCTCAGGCTAACCCAAGCCCACCTGTTGGTCCTGCCCTGGGTCAGCACGGCGTGAACATCATGGAGTTCTGCAAGGCCTTCAACGCCCGTACTCAGGGTCTTGAGCCAGGTCTGCCGACTCCAGTGATCATCACTGTCTACAGCGACCGTAGCTTCACTTTTGAAACAAAAAGCACCCCAGCTTCGGTTCTGCTGAAGAAGGCTGCAGGTTTGACCAGCGGTTCCGCTCGTCCAAACACCGTTAAGGTTGGCACCGTTACCCGTGCTCAGCTGGAAGAAATCGCGAAAACCAAAAACGCGGATCTGACTGCAGCTGATATGGATGCAGCCGTGCGTACTATCGCCGGTTCTGCTCGTAGCATGGGCCTTAACGTGGAGGGTGTGTAATGGCTAAGCTGACCAAGCGTCAAAAGGCTATCGCCGGCAAAATCGAAGCAGGCAAGGCCTACAACTTTGTAGACGCCGCCGCTCTGCTGGCTGAGCTGTCGACTGTCAAGTTCAGCGAGTCGTTCGACGTTGCTGTAAACCTGGGCGTTGACCCGCGTAAATCCGACCAGGTCGTTCGTAGCGCTACCGTGCTGCCGCACGGCACTGGCAAGACCGTTCGTGTAGCTGTCTTCACCCAGGGCCCAGCGGCTGAAGCTGCTCTGGCCGCTGGCGCTGATCGCGTAGGCATGGACGATCTGGCTGCTGAAATGAAGGGCGGCGACCTGAACTATGACGTAGTGATCGCATCCCCGGATGCCATGCGCGTTGTAGGTCAGCTGGGTCAGATCCTTGGTCCACGTGGTCTGATGCCTAACCCTAAAGTCGGCACCGTAACGCCAGACGTAGCCACCGCGGTTAAAAACGCCAAGGCTGGTCAGGTTCGTTATCGCACCGACAAAAACGGCATCATCCACACTTCCGTTGGCAAGATCGGCTTCGACGCCGTCAAGCTGAAGGAAAACGTTGAAGCCCTGATCGCTGATCTGAAGCGTATCAAGCCAGCTTCTTCGAAAGGTATCTACGTCAAGCGCGTTACCCTGAGCACCACTATGGGGCCAGGCCTGGTCATCGATCAGAGCTCGCTCGACGCGTAAGACTCAGGTTGGCGCAAGTAATTGCGCCAACCAAAAAATTGGGGTCCCTGCCTGGCGGGGGCTGTCCAAGACCGTAGGCGACGCAAGTCTTAAACCACAAGCCTACGCAGATGGTGCTCCCGGTTCCTTACCGAATCAGACACCAAAACGACATTCGGTTTCGACCGGATGAAACGGTAACAAGCAGGAGTTAAACCCGTGGCAATTAAACTCGAAGACAAGAAGGCCATCGTCGCTGAAGTCAACGAGGCTGCCAAAGCTGCTCTGTCCGCTGTCGTGGCTGATGCCCGTGGCGTAACAGTAGGCGCTATGACCGGACTCCGTAAAGAGGCTCGTGAAGCTGGCGTTTACGTACGTGTTGTACGTAACACCCTGCTCAAGCGCGCTGTTGCTGACACTGAATACAGTGTCCTCAACGACGTGTTCACCGGCCCGACCTTGATCGCGTTCTCCACCCAACATCCTGGCGCTGCTGCCCGTTTGTTCAAGGAGTTCGCCAAAGGTCAGGACAAGTTCGAGATTAAGGCAGCTGCGTTCGAGGGCAAGTTCCTCGCAGCTAACCAGATCGACGTACTGGCAACTCTGCCGACCCGTGACGAAGCAATTTCTCAGCTGATGAGCGTGATTCAAGGCGCAACCAGCAAATTGGCTCGTACTCTGGCGGCACTGCGCGACCAGAAAGAAGCTGCCGCAGCCTAAGGCTCGACACTCCTTTTCGCGTTTTTTGTTTATTTCGATGGTCGCGTAGGCCGTCCCCCAATCCAGGAATTTAGAGTCATGTCTATCTCTCAAAACGATATCCTCGAAGCCGTTGGCAACATGTCCGTAATGGAAGTTGTTGAGCTGATCAAAGCTTTCGAAGAAAAATTCGGTGTTACCGCTGCTGCTGCTTCCGCTGGTCCAGCTGTTGCTGCTGCCGTTGCTGAAGAGCAAACCGAGTTCAACGTCATGCTGACCGAAGCTGGCGAGAAGAAAGTAAACGTGATCAAGGCAGTACGTGAACTGACCGGTCTGGGCCTGAAAGAAGCCAAGGCTGTAGTTGACGGCGCTCCTGCCATGGTTCTGGAAGCTGTTGCCAAAGATGCAGCTGACAAAGCCAAGGCCGCTCTGGAAGAAGCAGGCGCTAAAGTCGAGCTGAAGTAAGCATCGACTTTGCGTCTCCAGCCCGAGCGTTAAGCGACAGGCTGATGGCTGGTGGCTCTTGCCACCGGCCTTTTTCCGTTATTGGCAGCCGACTGGGTCGGTGCCGATAGCGAGCTGTAACCACCCGATGTGGTGGCGCAAACCATGGGGTTTGCACGATTTTCTGGCTGCTCCCGTCGGGAGGGGCCAAACAAGCAGGTGACCAAGCTGGGGAACGCTGATGGCTTACTCATATACTGAGAAAAAACGTATCCGCAAGGACTTTAGCAAGTTGCCGGACGTCATGGATGTGCCGTACCTCCTGGCCATCCAGCTGGATTCGTATCGTGAATTCTTGCAAGCGGGAGCGACTAAAGATCAGTTCCGCGACGTGGGCCTGCATGCGGCCTTCAAATCCGTTTTCCCGATCATCAGCTACTCCGGCAATGCTGCGCTGGAGTACGTCGGTTATCGCCTGGGCGAACCGGCATTTGATGTCAAAGAATGCGTATTGCGCGGTGTTACTTACGCCGTACCTTTGCGGGTAAAAGTGCGCCTGATCATTTTCGACAAAGAATCGTCGAACAAAGCGATCAAGGACATCAAAGAGCAAGAAGTCTACATGGGTGAAATCCCCCTGATGACTGAGAACGGTACCTTCGTAATCAATGGTACCGAGCGTGTAATCGTTTCCCAGCTGCACCGTTCTCCGGGCGTGTTCTTCGACCACGACCGTGGCAAGACGCACAGCTCCGGCAAACTGCTTTACTCCGCGCGCATCATTCCTTACCGCGGTTCGTGGTTGGACTTCGAGTTCGACCCGAAAGACTGCGTATTCGTGCGTATCGACCGTCGTCGCAAGCTGCCTGCATCGGTACTGCTGCGTGCGCTCGGCTATACCACCGAAGAAGTGCTGGACGCGTTCTACACCACCAACGTCTTCCATGTGCAGGGTGAAAACCTCAGCCTGGAACTGGTGCCTCAGCGCCTGCGCGGTGAAATCGCTGTCCTCGACATCCAGGATGACAAAGGCAAGGTTATTGTCGAGCAGGGTCGTCGTATCACTGCTCGCCACATCAACCAGCTGGAGAAAGCCGGGATCAAAGAGCTGCAGGTGCCTCTGGACTACGTCCTGGGTCGCACCACGGCCAAGGTCATCGTGCATCCGGCCACCGGCGAAATCCTGGCAGAGTGCAACACCGAGTTGAACACCGAGATCCTGGCAAAAATCGCCAAGGCCCAGGTCGTTCGCATCGAGACGCTGTACACCAACGACATCGACTGCGGTCCGTTCATCTCCGACACGCTGAAGATCGACTCCACCGGCAACCAGTTGGAAGCCCTGGTCGAAATCTATCGCATGATGCGTCCTGGCGAGCCGCCAACCAAGGATGCCGCCGAGACCCTGTTCAACAACCTGTTCTTCAGCCCTGAGCGCTATGACCTGTCTGCGGTCGGTCGGATGAAGTTCAACCGTCGTATCGGTCGTACCGAAATCGAAGGTTCGGGTGTACTGAACAAGGACGACATCGTTGCCGTCCTCAAGACCCTGGTCGACATCCGTAACGGCAAGGGCATCGTCGATGACATCGACCACCTGGGTAACCGTCGTGTTCGCTGTGTCGGCGAAATGGCCGAGAACCAGTTCCGTGTTGGCCTGGTGCGCGTAGAGCGTGCGGTCAAGGAACGCCTGTCGATGGCTGAAAGCGAAGGCCTGATGCCGCAAGACCTGATCAATGCCAAGCCTGTGGCTGCGGCGGTGAAGGAGTTCTTCGGTTCGAGCCAGCTGTCCCAGTTCATGGACCAGAACAACCCGCTGTCCGAGATCACGCACAAGCGTCGTGTCTCCGCACTCGGCCCGGGCGGTCTGACCCGTGAACGTGCAGGCTTCGAAGTTCGTGACGTACACCCGACTCACTACGGTCGTGTATGCCCGATCGAAACGCCGGAAGGTCCGAACATCGGTCTGATCAACTCCCTGGCTGCCTATGCGCGTACCAACCAATACGGCTTCCTCGAGAGCCCGTACCGCGTGGTGAAAGACGCCTTGGTTACCGACGAGATCGTGTTCCTGTCCGCCATCGAAGAAGCTGATCACGTGATCGCCCAGGCTTCGGCCACGATGAACGACAAGAAGGTCCTGGTCGACGAGCTGGTAGCTGTTCGTCACTTGAACGAGTTCACCGTCAAGGCGCCGGAAGACGTCACCTTGATGGACGTATCGCCCAAGCAGGTAGTTTCGGTTGCAGCGTCGCTGATCCCGTTCCTCGAGCACGACGACGCCAACCGTGCGTTGATGGGTTCGAACATGCAGCGTCAAGCTGTACCAACCCTGCGTGCCGACAAGCCGCTGGTAGGTACCGGCATGGAGCGTAACGTTGCCCGTGACTCCGGCGTTTGCGTCGTGGCTCGTCGTGGTGGTGTGATCGACTCTGTTGACGCAAGCCGTATCGTGGTTCGTGTTGCCGATGACGAAGTTGAAACTGGCGAAGCCGGTGTCGACATTTACAACCTGACCAAATACACCCGCTCCAACCAGAACACCTGCATCAACCAGCGTCCGCTGGTGAGCAAGGGTGATCGGGTTCAGCGCAGCGACATCATGGCCGACGGTCCGTCCACCGATATGGGTGAACTGGCGCTGGGTCAGAACATGCGCATCGCGTTCATGGCATGGAACGGCTTCAACTTCGAAGACTCCATCTGCCTGTCCGAGCGTGTGGTTCAGGAAGACCGCTTCACCACGATCCACATCCAGGAACTGACCTGTGTGGCCCGTGACACCAAGCTTGGCCCAGAGGAAATCACTGCGGACATCCCTAACGTGGGTGAAGCTGCACTGAACAAACTGGACGAAGCCGGTATCGTTTACGTAGGTGCTGAAGTAGGTGCAGGCGACATCCTGGTGGGCAAGGTCACTCCGAAAGGCGAGACCCAGCTGACTCCGGAAGAAAAACTGCTGCGTGCCATCTTCGGTGAAAAAGCCAGCGACGTTAAAGACACCTCCCTGCGCGTGCCTACCGGCACCAAGGGTACCGTCATCGACGTACAGGTCTTCACTCGCGACGGCGTTGAGCGTGATGCTCGTGCACTGTCGATCGAGAAGACTCAACTCGACGAGATCCGCAAGGACCTGAACGAAGAGTTCCGTATCGTCGAAGGCGCAACTTTCGAGCGTCTGCGCTCCGCTCTGGTCGGCCACAAAGCCGAAGGCGGCGCCGGCCTGAAGAAAGGTCAGGAAATCACCGACGAAGTTCTCGACGGTCTTGAGCATGGCCAGTGGTTCAAACTGCGCATGGCTGAAGATGCTCTGAACGAGCAGCTCGAGAAGGCCCAGGCCTATATCGTTGATCGCCGCCGTCTGCTGGATGACAAGTTCGAAGACAAGAAGCGCAAACTGCAGCAGGGCGATGACCTGGCTCCAGGCGTGCTGAAAATCGTCAAGGTTTACCTGGCAATCCGTCGCCGCATCCAGCCGGGCGACAAGATGGCCGGTCGTCACGGTAACAAAGGTGTGGTCTCCGTGATCATGCCGGTTGAAGACATGCCGCACGATGCCAATGGCACCCCGGTCGATGTGGTCCTCAACCCGTTGGGCGTACCTTCGCGTATGAACGTTGGGCAGATCCTTGAAACCCACCTGGGCCTTGCGGCCAAAGGCTTGGGCGAGAAGATCAACCGCATGATCGAAGAGCAGCGCAAGGTCGCTGACCTGCGTAAGTTCCTGCACGAGATCTACAACGAGATCGGCGGTCGCAACGAAGAGCTGGACACCTTCTCCGACCAGGAAATCCTGGATCTGGCGAAGAACCTGCGCGGCGGCGTTCCAATGGCTACTCCGGTGTTCGACGGTGCCAAGGAAAGCGAAATCAAGGCCATGCTGAAACTGGCAGACCTGCCAGAAAGCGGCCAGATGCAGCTGTTCGACGGCCGTACCGGCAACAAGTTCGAGCGCCCGGTTACCGTTGGCTACATGTACATGCTGAAGCTGAACCACTTGGTAGACGACAAGATGCACGCTCGTTCTACCGGTTCTTACAGCCTGGTTACCCAGCAGCCGCTGGGTGGTAAGGCGCAGTTCGGTGGTCAGCGTTTCGGGGAGATGGAGGTCTGGGCACTGGAAGCGTACGGTGCTGCATACACTCTGCAAGAAATGCTCACAGTGAAGTCGGACGATGTGAACGGCCGGACCAAGATGTACAAAAACATCGTGGACGGCGATCACCGTATGGAGCCGGGCATGCCCGAGTCTTTCAACGTGTTGATCAAGGAAATTCGTTCCCTCGGCATCGATATCGATCTGGAAACCGAATAACACGTGACGCGAATCGAGAGCGGGGCTGTTTTGCCCGCTCTCTGCTCCGCCAGGAGGAAAGGCCTTGAAAGACCTACTGAATTTGCTGAAAAACCAGGGTCAAGTCGAAGAGTTCGACGCCATCCGCATTGGATTGGCCTCGCCTGAGATGATCCGTTCGTGGTCGTTCGGTGAAGTTAAAAAGCCGGAAACCATCAACTACCGTACGTTCAAACCTGAGCGTGACGGCCTGTTCTGCGCCAAGATCTTTGGCCCGGTCAAGGATTACGAGTGCCTGTGCGGTAAGTACAAGCGCTTGAAGCACCGTGGCGTGATCTGCGAGAAGTGCGGCGTTGAAGTCGCGCTGGCAAAAGTTCGTCGTGAGCGCATGGCGCACATCGAGCTGGCCTCGCCAGTTGCCCACATCTGGTTCCTGAAATCGCTGCCGTCCCGTATCGGCCTGCTGATGGACATGACCCTGCGTGATATCGAACGTGTTCTCTACTTCGAGAGCTATGTCGTTATCGATCCAGGCATGACCACCCTTGAAAAAGGTCAGCTGCTCAACGACGAGCAGTACTTCGAAGCGCTGGAAGAGTTCGGCGACGATTTTGATGCCCGCATGGGTGCCGAAGCTGTCCGCGAACTGCTGCACGCTATCGACCTGGAGCACGAGATTGGCCGTCTGCGCGAAGAAATTCCGCAAACCAACTCCGAAACCAAAATCAAGAAGCTGTCCAAGCGTCTGAAGTTGATGGAAGCCTTCCAGGGTTCCGGCAACCTGCCAGAGTGGATGGTACTGACTGTTCTGCCGGTTCTGCCGCCAGACTTGCGTCCACTGGTTCCGCTCGATGGCGGTCGTTTCGCGACGTCCGACCTCAACGATCTGTATCGTCGAGTGATCAACCGTAACAACCGCTTGAAGCGTCTGCTCGATCTGTCCGCTCCGGACATCATTGTGCGCAACGAAAAGCGTATGTTGCAGGAAGCGGTCGACGCACTGCTCGACAACGGTCGTCGTGGTCGCGCTATCACCGGTTCCAACAAGCGTCCTCTGAAATCCCTGGCTGACATGATCAAGGGTAAGCAGGGTCGTTTCCGTCAGAACTTGCTCGGTAAGCGTGTTGACTACTCCGGTCGTTCGGTCATTACCGTAGGCCCGACCCTGCGTCTGCATCAGTGCGGTCTGCCAAAGAAAATGGCCCTGGAGCTGTTCAAACCGTTCATTTTCGGCAAGCTGGAAATGCGTGGTCTTGCGACCACCATCAAAGCGGCCAAAAAAATGGTCGAGCGCGAACTGCCAGAGGTCTGGGACGTTCTCGCTGAAGTCATTCGCGAACACCCGGTCCTGCTCAACCGTGCGCCGACCCTCCACCGTCTGGGTATCCAGGCGTTTGAACCAGTACTGATCGAAGGTAAGGCTATCCAGCTGCACCCGTTGGTCTGTGCTGCGTACAACGCCGACTTCGACGGCGACCAGATGGCCGTGCACGTACCGCTGACACTGGAAGCCCAGTTGGAAGCGCGTGCGTTGATGATGTCGACCAACAACATCCTGTCGCCAGCTAACGGTGAGCCAATCATCGTTCCGTCGCAGGACGTTGTATTGGGTCTGTACTACATGACGCGTGAAGCGATCAACGCCAAGGGCGAAGGTCGTGTGTTCGCGGATCTGCAGGAAGTTGACCGTGTGTTCCGTGCCGGCGAAGCCGCACTGCACGCCAAGGTCAAGGTGCGGATCAACGAAACCGTGAACGATCGTGACGGCGGCAGCGTGACCAACACTCGTATCGTCGACACCACTGTCGGCCGCGCGCTGTTGTTCCAGGTTGTGCCAAAAGGCCTGTCCTACGACGTCGTCAACCTGCCAATGAAGAAAAAGGCGATCTCCAAGCTGATCAACCAGTGCTACCGCGTGGTTGGTCTGAAAGAGACCGTGATCTTCGCTGACCAGTTGATGTACACCGGTTTTGCCTATTCGACCATTTCCGGTGTTTCCATCGGTGTTAACGACTTCGTTATCCCGGATGAAAAAGCCCGCATCATCGGTGCTGCTACCGAAGAAGTGAAAGAGATCGAAAGTCAGTACGCCTCCGGCCTGGTAACCCAGGGCGAGAAGTACAACAAGGTGATCGACCTCTGGTCCAAGGCGAACGACGAAGTATCCAAGGCGATGATGGCTAACCTCTCGAAAGAGAAAGTCATCGACCGTCACGGCAACGAAGTCGACCAGGAGTCGTTCAACTCGATGTACATGATGGCCGACTCGGGCGCACGGGGTTCTGCTGCGCAGATCCGTCAGCTCGCCGGTATGCGTGGCCTGATGGCCAAGCCGGACGGTTCCATCATCGAGACCCCGATTACCGCGAACTTCCGTGAAGGTTTGAGCGTACTTCAGTACTTCATCTCCACTCACGGTGCTCGTAAGGGTCTTGCGGATACCGCGTTGAAAACGGCGAACTCCGGTTACCTGACTCGCCGTCTGGTAGACGTTGCCCAGGATCTGGTCGTGACCGAGATCGATTGCGGCACCGAGCATGGCCTGGTAATGACTCCGCACATCGAAGGCGGTGACGTTGTAGAGCCGTTGGGTGAGCGCGTATTGGGTCGTGTCATCGCCCGTGACGTATTCAAGCCGGGTACCGAGGACGTGATCGTTCCTGCGGGCACCCTGGTTGACGAGAAGTGGGTCGAGTTCATCGAGCTCAACAGCATCGACGAAGTGATCGTACGTTCGCCGATCAGCTGCGAAACTCGCTACGGTATCTGCGCTAAGTGCTACGGTCGCGACCTGGCACGTGGTCACCAGGTGAACATCGGTGAAGCGGTCGGCGTTATCGCTGCCCAGTCCATCGGTGAGCCGGGTACCCAGCTGACGATGCGTACGTTCCACATTGGTGGTGCGGCAAGCCGGACCTCCGCAGCCGACAGCGTTCAGGTGAAGAATGGCGGTACCGTCCGTCTGCACAACCTGAAGCACGTTGAGCGCGTGGATGGTCACCTGGTTGCTGTATCCCGCTCCGGTGAGCTGGCCATCGCTGATGACTTCGGTCGTGAGCGTGAACGCTACAAGCTGCCGTACGGTGCTGTGATTTCGGTCAAGGAAGGTGACAAGGTCGACGCTGGCGCCATCGTGGCCAAGTGGGACCCGCACACTCACCCGATCGTTACCGAAATGAAGGGTACCGTGACCTACGTGGGCATGGAAGAAGGCATCACGATCAAGCGTCAGACCGACGAATTGACCGGTATGACCAACATTGAAGTACTCGATGCAAAAGATCGTCCAGCTGCCGGCAAGGACATCCGTCCTGCTGTGAAGATGGTCGACGACAACGGCAAGGATCTGTTGCTGCCAGGCACTGACGTAATCGCTCAGTACTTCCTGCCAGCCAACGCCTTGGTCGGTGTTGCGGACGGTGCGCGGATCGCGATCGGTGATGTTATCGCCCGTATCCCGCAGGAAACTTCGAAAACCCGCGACATCACCGGTGGTCTGCCGCGTGTTGCCGACTTGTTCGAAGCCCGTCGTCCGAAAGAAGCCTCGATTCTGGCTGAAGTCAGCGGCACCATCGCGTTCGGTAAAGAGACCAAGGGCAAGCGTCGCCTGGTCATTACACCGAACGACGGTAGCGATCCGTACGAAGAGCTGATTCCGAAGTGGCGTCACCTGAACGTCTTCGAAGGCGAACAGGTAAACCGCGGCGAAGTTATCTCGGACGGTCCGAGCGATCCACACGACATCCTGCGTCTGCTGGGTGTGAGTGCGCTGGCCAAGTACATCGTGAACGAGATCCAGGACGTTTATCGTCTGCAAGGCGTGAAGATCAACGACAAGCACATCGAGACCATCCTGCGTCAGATGCTGCGTAAGGTCGAGATCGCTGAATCCGGCGACTCGAGTTTCATCAAGGGCGACCAGATGGAACTGACTCACGTACTGGTGGAAAACGAGCGCCTGTCGACTGAAGACAAGTTTGTCTCCAAGTTCACTCGCGTGCTGCTGGGTATCACCAAGGCGTCGTTGTCCACCGAATCGTTCATCTCGGCGGCTTCCTTCCAGGAAACCACTCGCGTACTGACCGAAGCGGCGGTAACCGGCAAGCGCGATTACCTGCGCGGCCTGAAAGAAAACGTGGTCGTGGGTCGTCTGATCCCGGCCGGTACCGGCTTGGCCTATCACAGCGAGCGCAAGCGTCGCCGTGATGCTGACAAGCCGTTGCGCGTAAGCGCCAGTGAAGTGGAAGCTGCACTGACCGAAGCACTGAACTCGAGTGGTAACTGAGTTCTGCAGTAATTGAGTGCCAGGCCCTGGTCGCCCCGTTCGGCGGATCGAGACAAATCGTCGAGATCCGGCGGGCGGGGAGGTCGGGGCCTTGCCTTGACTGGGGGCAAGATCCTCTTTAGACTCTTGATCCCCTAAATTTGGCGGGAATTCGTTCCTGCCATTTTGCTTTTCTTGTAAGACAATAGCGTCGCAAGACAACAGTGGAGCTAGTAGATGGCAACTATCAACCAGCTGGTACGTCAGCCGCGTAAGCGTATCGTCGAGAAATCCGACGTGCCTGCGCTGCAGAACTGCCCGCAACGTCGTGGCGTATGCACCCGTGTGTATACCACCACGCCGAAAAAACCTAACTCGGCACTGCGTAAAGTATGCCGTGTGCGTCTGACCAACGGTTTCGAGGTTTCCTCGTACATCGGCGGTGAAGGCCACAACCTGCAAGAACACAGCGTGGTGCTGATCCGCGGCGGTCGTGTAAAAGACTTGCCAGGTGTTCGTTACCACACCGTTCGCGGCTCTTTGGATACTTCCGGTGTTAAAGGTCGTAACCAGGGTCGTTCGAAGTACGGTACCAAGCGTCCGAAATAATCGGCCGTTTTGCAGTTTTTAATTTTATTGAGTCGATAAGAGTAAGGTCGGGCACGCATCTGCTGTCCCGGGCTAACCTGAAGACCGTTTGAGGGCTTATCAATGCCAAGACGTCGCGTAGCAGCCAAACGTGAGATTCTGGACGATCCGAAATACGGAAGCCAGATTCTCGCCAAGTTCATGAACCACGTAATGGAAAGCGGCAAGAAAGCCGTTGCCGAGCGTATCGTTTATGGCGCACTGGACAAAGTTAAGGAACGCAAGAACAGCGATCCCCTGGAAATCTTCGAGAAAGCTCTCGACGCCATCGCTCCGCTGGTCGAAGTGAAGTCGCGCCGTGTAGGCGGTGCTACTTACCAGGTTCCGGTCGAAGTTCGTCCGTCCCGTCGTAACGCCCTGGCAATGCGCTGGTTGGTAGACTTCGCCCGCAAGCGCGGTGAGAAGTCCATGGCCCTGCGTTTGGCTGGCGAACTGTTGGACGCTGCTGAAGGTAAAGGTGCTGCAGTTAAGAAGCGTGAAGACGTGCACCGTATGGCTGAAGCCAACAAGGCTTTCTCGCACTACCGCTTCTAATTTTAGCGTCACTCAATTTGCGAGGGCTTTATGGCTCGTACTACACCGATTAATCGCTACCGTAACATCGGTATCGTTGCTCACGTGGATGCTGGTAAAACCACCACCACCGAGCGCGTCCTTTTTTACACCGGCAAAAGTCACAAGATGGGCGAGGTGCATGATGGCGCCGCGACCACCGACTGGATGGTGCAGGAGCAGGAGCGTGGTATTACCATTACTTCTGCTGCCATTACCGCTTTCTGGAAGGGTTCCGAGAAGCAGTACAAGGACGAGCACCGCTTCAACGTCATCGATACCCCGGGCCACGTTGACTTCACTATTGAAGTTGAGCGTTCCCTGCGCGTACTCGACGGCGCTGTGGTTGTATTCTGCGGCACCTCGGGTGTTGAGCCTCAGTCGGAAACCGTATGGCGTCAAGCCAACAAATACGGCGTTCCGCGTCTTGTTTATGTGAACAAGATGGACCGTGCTGGTGCCAACTTCCTGCGCGTGATCGGTCAGATCAAGCAGCGTCTGGGTCACACTCCAGTGCCTATCCAGCTGGCTATCGGTGCCGAAGACAACTTCCAGGGTCAGATCGATCTGATCAACATGCAAGCGGTCTACTGGAGCGATGCTGACAAAGGCATGGTTCCTGTTCGCAAGGACATTCCTGCTGAATTGCTGGAAGAAGCCGAGCAATGGCGCAGCAACATGGTTGAGGCTGCGGCCGAAGCCAGCGAAGAGCTGATGAACAAATACCTCGAGGGTGAAGAGCTCACCAACGAGGAAATCAAGGCCGCTCTGCGTCAGCGTACTATCGCTGGCGAAATCGTTCTGGCTGTTTGCGGTTCTTCCTTCAAGAACAAGGGTGTTCCCCTGGTTCTCGACGCCGTTATCGACTTCCTGCCTGCGCCGACCGACATTCCTTCCATCAAGGGTACCGACCCGGATGACGAGACTGTCGAGCTGGAGCGTCATGCAGACGACAACGAGCCGTTCTCGGCCTTGGCGTTCAAGATCGCTACCGACCCATTCGTGGGTACCTTGACATTTGTCCGTGTTTACTCGGGCGTGTTGAACTCCGGCGACGGCGTGATCAACTCTGTAAAAGGCAAGAAAGAGCGCGTAGGCCGTATGGTGCAAATGCACGCAAACGCCCGCGAAGAGATCAAGGAAGTGCGCGCTGGCGACATCGCGGCCTTGATCGGCATGAAGGACGTCACCACGGGTGAAACTTTGTGCAGTGGCGACAAGCCAATCATCCTGGTTCGCATGGACTTCCCGGAGCCGGTTATTTCGGTTGCCGTTGAGCCTAAGACCAAGGACGACCAGGAAAAAATGGGTATCGCTCTGGGCAAACTTGCTCAGGAAGACCCGTCTTTCCGCGTCAAGACTGATGAAGAGACTGGTCAGACGATCATCTCGGGCATGGGCGAGTTGCACCTGGACATCCTGGTTGACCGGATGCGCCGTGAGTTCAACGTCGAAGCCAACATCGGTAAGCCTCAGGTTTCCTATCGTGAGCGCATCACGAAGAACTGTGAAATCGAAGGTAAGTTCGTTCGCCAATCCGGTGGTCGTGGCCAGTTCGGTCATTGCTGGATCCGTTTTGCACCGGCTGACGAAGGTCAGGAAGGTCTGCAATTCGTGAACGAAGTTGTAGGTGGTGTGGTTCCTAAGGAATACATCCCGGCGATCCAGAAGGGTATCGAAGAGCAGATGAAGAACGGCGTTGTCGCCGGCTATCCGCTGATCGGCCTGAAGGCGACTGTGTTCGATGGTTCTTACCATGACGTCGACTCCAACGAGATGGCGTTTAAGGTGGCTGCTTCCATGGCAACCAAGCAATTGGCCCAGAAGGGCGGTGGTGAGTTGCTTGAGCCGATCATGGCGGTAGAGGTCGTTACGCCTGAAGACTACATGGGTGATGTCATGGGCGACCTTAACCGTCGTCGTGGCATGATTCTGGGTATGGAAGATACGGTTTCCGGCAAGGTGATTCGTGCTGAGGTTCCGTTGGGTGAAATGTTCGGTTACGCGACCGACGTTCGTTCCATGTCTCAGGGTCGCGCAAGCTACTCTATGGAATTCAAAAAATACAATACAGCTCCGTCGCATATCGTCGAGACTGTTACCAAAAAACAAGGCTGATTCAGCCCCTTTAAGCTAGGAGTTAATTGTCGTGGCTAAAGAAAAATTTGAACGGAACAAACCGCACGTCAACGTTGGCACCATTGGTCACGTTGACCACGGTAAAACCACGCTGACCGCTGCTCTGACCCGTGTCTGCTCCGAAGTTTTCGGTTCGGCCAAGGTTGACTTCGACAAGATCGATAGCGCCCCGGAAGAGAAAGCTCGCGGTATCACCATCAACACTGCTCACGTTGAATACGATTCGTCCGTGCGTCACTACGCACACGTTGACTGCCCGGGTCACGCCGACTACGTAAAAAACATGATCACCGGTGCTGCCCAGATGGACGGCGCGATCCTGGTTTGTTCGGCTGCTGATGGTCCGATGCCACAAACTCGTGAGCACATCCTGCTGTCCCGTCAGGTGGGCGTTCCGTACATCGTTGTCTTCCTGAACAAGGCAGACATGGTTGATGACGCTGAGCTGCTGGAACTGGTTGAGATGGAAGTGCGCGACCTGCTGAGCACTTACGACTTCCCAGGTGATGACACTCCAATCATCATCGGTTCGGCTCTGATGGCTCTGAACGGCCAAGACGACAACGAAATGGGCACCACCGCTGTCAAGAAGCTGGTGGAAACTCTGGACAGCTACATCCCAGAGCCAGAGCGTGCTATCGACAAGCCGTTCCTGATGCCAATCGAAGACGTGTTCTCGATCTCTGGTCGCGGTACTGTTGTGACTGGTCGTGTTGAGCGTGGCATCGTCCGCATTCAGGAAGAAGTTGAGATCGTCGGTCTGCGCGACACTCAGAAAACTACCTGCACCGGCGTTGAAATGTTCCGCAAGCTGCTTGACGAAGGTCGTGCTGGCGAGAACTGCGGCGTGCTGCTGCGTGGCACCAAGCGTGACGACGTTGAGCGTGGCCAGGTTCTGGTCAAGCCAGGCACCGTCAAGCCGCACACCAAGTTCACTGCAGAAGTTTACGTTCTGAGCAAGGAAGAAGGTGGTCGTCATACTCCGTTCTTCAAAGGCTACCGTCCACAGTTCTACTTCCGTACAACTGACGTGACTGGTAACTGCGAGCTGCCAGAAGGCGTTGAAATGGTAATGCCAGGTGACAACATTCAGATGACTGTTACCCTGATCAAGACCATCGCGATGGAAGACGGTCTGCGTTTCGCTATCCGTGAAGGCGGTCGTACCGTCGGCGCTGGCGTCGTAGCCAAAGTCATCGAGTAAGTCTCTTATAGAGTCAGCTTGATGAGTTGAAAGGGCCCCCGCTTAGCGGGGGCTTTTTTATTGGGTTGACACCTATCGGGGGCGTCTATAGAATTGCGCCTCCTTTTAACGGGCGTATTGCGCCCGGTGGGAATAGCAGCCGGAGTCTGAAATCCAATGCAAAATCAGCAAATCCGTATCAGGTTGAAGGCTTTTGATCATCGCCTGATCGACCAATCCACCCAGGAAATCGTGGAAACCGCGAAACGTACTGGTGCTCAAGTGCGTGGTCCAATTCCACTGCCTACCCGTAAAGAGCGGTTCACCGTTCTGGTCTCCCCGCACGTCAACAAAGACGCGCGTGACCAGTACGAGATCCGTACTCATAAGCGCGTTCTGGACATCGTCCAGCCAACGGATAAAACCGTTGATGCACTTATGAAGCTTGATCTTGCGGCCGGTGTGGAAGTGCAGATCAGCCTCGGCTAAGACTCGGTCTTAGTCGTGTAACGCTCTGAAATGGGCGGCCATAGCGGGTGAAAGCCCCGTACACTCATGAGGTTTACAACATGACTATTGGTGTAGTCGGTCGTAAATGCGGTATGACCCGTATTTTCACCGAAGAAGGTGTCTCCATTCCGGTCACGGTCATTGAGATCGAGCCGAATCGCGTCACCCAGTTCAAAACTGAAGAGACCGATGGCTATCGTGCAGTGCAAGTCACTGTCGGCGAGCGTCGCGCTTCGCGTGTAACAGCAGCTCAGGCTGGCCACTTCGCCAAGGCGAACGTTGCCGCTGGTCGTACCGTAATGGAATTCCGCCTTGAAGAAGGCGAGTACCAGGCCGGCGATCTGATCAACGCTGAAATTTTTGCCGCTGGCCAACTGGTTGATGTGACCGGTCAGTCCAAGGGTAAAGGCTTCCAGGGTACGATCAAGCGTTGGAACTTCCGCGGGCAAGATAATACCCACGGTAACTCCGTATCCCACCGCGTTCCAGGCTCTATCGGCCAGTGCCAGACTCCTGGTCGTGTATTCAAGGGCAAAAAAATGTCCGGTCATATGGGCGCTGAGCGCGTGACCGTGCAGTCCCTCGAAGTAGTGCGCGTGGACGCTGAACGCAATCTGTTGTTGGTCAAGGGTGCTGTTCCTGGCGCTACTGGCGGCAACTTGGTTGTACGTCCAGCAGCCAAGGCTCGCGGTTAAGGGGAAGCTGACATGCAATTAAATGTAAATGACGCTCAAGCGATCGAAGTTTCCGAACTGACATTTGGCGGCGAATTCAACGAGACGCTGGTTCACCAAGCAGTCGTGGCCTACATGGCTGGCGGCCGTCAAGGTAGCAAGCAGCAAAAGACCCGTTCCGACGTTTCCGGTGGCGGCAAGCGCCCATGGCGTCAGAAAGGTACTGGCCGTGCTCGTGCCGGTACTATCCGTAGCCCAATCTGGCGTGGCGGCGGTACCACTTTCGCGGCTCGTCCTCAGGATCACTCCCAGAAGCTGAACAAGAAGATGTATCGCGCAGCAATGCGTTCCATCCTTGCTGAGCTGGTGCGTACTGATCGTCTGGTCGTGGTTCAGGACTTCGCTGTTGAAGCACCGAAAACCAAAGATCTGCTGAACAAGCTGAACGGCATGGGCCTGACTGACGTCCTGATCGTGTCTGATGCTGTTGATCAGAACCTGTACCTGGCTGCTCGTAACCTGCCACACGTCGACGTTCGTGACGTGCAGGGTTCCGATCCGGTCAGTCTGATCGCATACGACAAGGTGTTGATCACCGTGTCGGCCGTGAAGAAATTCGAGGAGCTGCTGGGATGAACCAGGAACGCGTATTTAAAGTTCTGCTTGGCCCGCACGTTTCCGAGAAGGCTACGGTTCTGGCAGACAAGAAAGGCCAGTTCGTTTTCAAGGTTGCTACCGACGCAACCAAGCTGGAAATCAAGAAGGCCGTCGAAAGCCTGTTCAGCGTGAAAGTAGAGCGCGTGACTACCCTGAACGTTCTGGGTAAAAGCAAGCGCACTGCTCGCGGTCTGGGCAAGCGTAATGACTGGAAGAAGGCAGTTATCTCCCTTCAGCCAGGCCAAGATCTCGATTTCAGCAGCAGTGCTGAGTAAGGAAGGGGTGCATCATGGCAATCGTTAAATGCAAACCGACTTCCCCTGGCCGCCGTTTTGTGGTCAAGGTGGTCAACCAGGAGCTGCATAAAGGCGCTCCTCACGCACCGCTGCTCGAGAAAAAATCGAAGTCTGGTGGTCGTAACAACAATGGCCGTATTACCACTCGTCACATCGGTGGTGGTCATAAGCAGCATTATCGTCTGGTCGACTTCCGTCGCAACGACAAGGATGGCATCGCTGCCACCGTCGAGCGTATCGAATACGATCCAAACCGTACTGCTCACATCGCTCTGCTGCTGTACGCAGATGGCGAGCGTCGCTACATCATCGCCCCTAAAGGCGTGAGTGCTGGTGACCAGCTGATCGCAGGTGCCTTGGCGCCGATCAAGCCGGGCAACGCTCTGCAACTGCGTAACATTCCAGTTGGTAGCACCGTACACGGCATCGAATTGAAGCCAGGTAAAGGCGCGCAGATCGCTCGTTCCGCTGGTGCTTCGGCTCAGCTGATCGCTCGTGAAGGTGTCTACGTGACCCTGCGTCTGCGTTCTGGTGAGATGCGTAAAGTACTGGCTGAATGCCGTGCGACCCTGGGCGAAGTCTCGAACTCCGAGCACAGCCTGCGTTCGTTGGGTAAAGCTGGTGCCAAGCGCTGGCGTGGCGTTCGCCCAACCGTTCGTGGTGTTGCCATGAACCCGGTTGACCACCCACATGGTGGTGGTGAAGGTCGTACCTCTGGTGGTCGTCATCCGGTATCGCCATGGGGCTTCCCGACTAAGGGCGCGAAGACTCGTGGTAATAAGCGTACCGACAAAATGATCGTCCGTCGTCGCAAGTAAATAGAGGGATACGACAGTGCCACGTTCTCTGAAAAAAGGTCCTTTTATTGATCTTCACCTACTGAAGAAGATCGAAGTGGCGGCGGAAAAGAACGATCGCAAACCAGTTAAGACCTGGTCGCGTCGTTCGATGATCCTGCCACAAATGGTCGGTTTGACCATCGCAGTACACAACGGTCGCCAACACGTCCCAGTTCTCGTGAACGAAGACATGGTCGGCCACAAACTGGGCGAGTTCGCCGGTACCCGCACATACCGTGGGCACGTGGCTGACAAGAAAGCCAAGCGTTAAGGGGTAAGGAAATGGAAGTAGCCGCTAAGTTGTCGGGCGCTCGAATCTCCGCCCAGAAAGCCCGCTTGGTCGCCGACCAGATCCGCGGGAAGAAGGTGGGCGAAGCGCTCAACCTGTTGGCTTTCAGCAGTAAGAAAGCCGCCGAGATCATGAAGAAAGTGCTGGAGTCGGCCGTAGCCAACGCCGAGCATAACGAAGGCGCAGACGTTGATGACCTGAAGGTCAGCACTGTTTTCGTCAACGAAGGGCGTTCGCTGAAGCGCATCATGCCGCGTGCCAAAGGCCGTGCTGATCGCATCGTCAAGCGGTCTTGCCATATCACTGTCAAGGTTGCTGACAAGTAACGGAGTCGAAGAGATGGGTCAGAAAGTACATCCCATTGGCATTCGCCTGGGAATCGTCAAGGAGCACACCTCCGTCTGGTACGCAGACGGTCGGACTTATGCGGACTACTTGTTCGCTGATCTGAAGGTGCGTGAGTATCTCCAAGACAAACTAAAAAGCGCGTCCGTAAGCCGTATCGATATCCATCGTCCGGCACAGACTGCACGTATCACCATCCACACCGCTCGTCCAGGTATCGTTATCGGGAAGAAGGGTGAAGATGTTGAGAAACTGCGTCAGGACCTGACCAAGCAAATGGGTGTGCCTGTGCACATCAATATCGAAGAGATCCGCAAGCCGGAGCTCGACGGTATGCTGGTTGCGCAGAGCGTAGCTCAGCAGCTGGAGCGTCGCGTAATGTTCCGTCGCGCTATGAAGCGCGCTGTACAGAACGCAATGCGCATTGGTGCCAAAGGCATCAAAATCCAAGTGAGCGGTCGTCTCGGCGGTGCTGAAATTGCACGTACTGAATGGTATCGCGAAGGTCGTGTGCCACTGCACACCCTGCGTGCCGACATCGACTATGCCAACTACGAAGCTCACACCACCTACGGTGTGATCGGTGTAAAGGTTTGGATCTTCAAAGGCGAAGTAATTGGTGGTCGCCAAGAAGAGCTGAAGCCACAAGCACCAGCGCCTCGTAAAAAAGCTGCTAAGTAAGGGGTACGCCAAATGTTGCAACCAAAGCGTACGAAGTTCCGCAAGCAGATGACCGGTCACAACCGTGGCCTGGCATTGCGCGGTAGCAAAGTCAGCTTCGGCGAGTTCGCGCTGAAGTCTGTTGCTCGTGGTCGTCTCACCGCTCGTCAGATCGAGTCAGCGCGTCGTGCTTTGACCCGTCACGTAAAACGTGGCGGCAAGATCTGGATCCGTGTATTCCCGGACAAGCCTGTCACCAAGAAGCCACTCGAAGTTCGGATGGGTAAAGGTAAGGGTAACGTGGAGTACTGGGTTGCCCAGATTCAGCCAGGCAAAGTCCTGTATGAAATCGAGGGTGTTTCTGAAGAGCTGGCGCGTGAGGCTTTCGCCCTGGCTGCTGCAAAGCTGCCGCTCGCCACCTCCTTTGTTAAGCGGACGGTGATGTGATGAAAGCGAATGAACTTCGTGAAAAATCAGCACAGCAGCTGAACGAGCAACTGCTCGGCCTGCTGCGCGACCAGTTCAATCTGCGTATGCAGAAAGCAACTGGCCAGTTGGGGCAGTCTCATCTGCTCTCGCAAGTTAAGCGTGACATCGCTCGCGTGAAAACTGTGCTCAACCAGCAGGCAGGTAAGTAATCATGGCTGAAGCCGAAAAAACTGTCCGTACGCTGACTGGCCGTGTTGTCAGCGACAAGATGGACAAAACCATCACCGTTCTGATCGAGCGTCGCGTTAAGCACCCGATCTACGGTAAATACGTTAAGCGTTCGACTAAGCTGCACGCGCACGACGAAACCAATCAGTGCCACATCGGCGACAAAGTCACTATTCGTGAAACTCGTCCGATGGCCAAGACCAAGTCTTGGGCGCTGGTTGATGTTCTCGAACGCGCTGTGGAAGTCTAAGGGCTAGGGGTCGGAGAAATTATATGATTCAGACTCAATCCATGCTCGATGTGGCCGATAACAGCGGCGCTCGCCGTGTTATGTGCATCAAGGTGCTGGGTGGCTCCCATCGTCGTTACGCTGGTATCGGTGACATCATCAAAGTTACCGTCAAGGAAGCAATTCCTCGCGGTAAGGTGAAAAAAGGCCAAGTGATGACTGCTGTCGTAGTCCGCACTCGCCATGGCGTCCGTCGTGCTGACGGCTCCATCATCCGCTTTGATGGCAACGCTGCTGTTCTGTTGAACAACAAGCAAGAGCCGATCGGCACCCGTATCTTTGGGCCAGTGACCCGTGAGCTTCGTACTGAGAAGTTCATGAAGATCGTCTCGCTCGCCCCAGAAGTGCTGTAAGGAGATCCGACATGCAAAAGATTCGTCGTGACGACGAGATCATCGTGATCGCCGGCAAAGACAAAGGTAAGCGCGGTAAGGTGCTGAAGGTTCTTGCTGACAACCGTCTGGTTGTTGGTGGTCTGAACCTGGTCAAGCGTCATACCAAGCCTAACCCGATGTCGGGCGTACAGGGCGGTATCGTCGAGAAAGAAGCGCCACTGCACGCTTCCAACGTCGCCATCTTCAACGGCGAAACCAACAAGGCTGACCGTGTTGGTTTCAAAGTAGAAGACGGTAAGAAAATTCGTGTCTTCAAGTCGACCCAAAAAGCGGTTGATGCTTGAACACTGCTAGGTAGAAGACCATGGCACGACTAAAAGAGATTTACCGGAAGGAAATCGCACCGAAACTTAAGGAAGAACTTAAGCTTTCGAACGTGATGGAAGTTCCGCGCGTTACCAAAATCACCCTGAACATGGGTCTGGGCGAAGCGATCGGCGACAAAAAAGTCATCGAGCACGCTGTTGCTGACCTGGAAAAGATCACCGGCCAGAAAGTCGTCGTGACTTACGCTCGGAAATCCATCGCAGGCTTTAAAGTCCGTGAAGGTTGGCCGATCGGCGTCAAAGTGACCCTGCGCCGTGAGCGTATGTACGAGTTCCTGGATCGTCTGCTGTCGATCTCCCTGCCTCGGGTTCGCGACTTCCGCGGCCTGAATGCCAAGTCCTTCGATGGTCGTGGTAACTACAGCATGGGCGTTAAAGAGCAGATCATTTTCCCGGAAATCGATTACGACAAGATCGACGCTCTCCGCGGTCTGGACATTACCCTGACCACCACTGCTCGGACGGATGACGAAGGTCGCGCACTGCTGCGCGCTTTCAAATTCCCGTTCCGCAACTGATTGGAGTAGGAAAATGGCCAAGAAGAGCATGAAGAACCGTGAGCTGAAGCGTCAGCTCACCGTTGCCAAGTACGCCACCAAGCGTGCAGCGCTGAAAGCTATCATCGTTGATCTGAACGCAAGTCCAGAAGCGCGTTGGGAAGCTACAGTTGCCCTGCAGAAGCAGCCACGTGATGCAAGCGCCTCGCGCATGCGTAACCGCTGCCGCCTGACTGGTCGTCCGCACGGCGTGTACCGCAAGTTCGGCCTTGGCCGTAACATGCTGCGTCAAGCCGCAATGCGTGGTGACGTTCCAGGTCTGGTTAAAGCCAGCTGGTAAGCACTGTCAAAGTCGGGGCGTTCGGGATCGCAAGATCCTGACCGTCGGTGACCTTGAACATGAATCAAGCCCCTATTGGGGCTTGATTCATTTGTGGGGTGTGTCTAGAATACCCGGCTCGCCTGAGCCCGTGCTTTTGTTGCACGGATGTGCTCGGCGACACGTACTAGCCGAAAGGCTAATTTTTTGTGTATTAGGAGCGTCTAGCCCATGAGTATGCAGGACCCGTTAGCGGACATGCTAACTCGTATCCGTAATGCCCAGATGGCTGAAAAGTCCGTCGTAAGCATGCCATCTTCTACTTTGAAGGTAGCTGTTGCCAAAGTCCTGAAGGACGAAGGTTACATTGCGGGTTATCAGATCAGCAGCGAAATCAAGCCACTGCTGTCCATCGAGCTGAAGTACTTCGAAGGCCGTCCGGTCATCGAGGAAGTGAAGCGCGTTAGCCGTCCAGGCCTGCGTCAGTACAAGTCCGTCGAGGATCTGCCGAAAGTTCGCGGCGGCCTGGGCGTGTCTATCGTCTCCACCAACAAAGGTGTGATGACGGATCGTGCTGCGCGCGCTGCCGGTGTCGGCGGCGAAGTTCTTTGCACTGTGTTCTAAGGGGGGATAAGCATGTCACGCGTCGCTAAGAACCCCGTTAAGCTGCCAGCCGGTGTCGAAGTCAAATTCGCAGGCCAACAGCTTTCGGTGAAGGGTGCCAAGGGCACTCTGCAACTGAACATCCATTCGTCCGTTGAGATCGTTGAAGAAGCTGGTGAGCTGCGTTTCGCTGCTCGCAATGGCGATCAGCAGACTCGCGCAATGGCTGGTACCACTCGTGCGTTGGTAAACAACATGGTCCAAGGCGTAAGCCAAGGCTTCGAGCGCAAGCTCCAGCTGGTCGGTGTTGGTTACAAAGCGCAAGCAAAAGGCACAGTGCTGAACCTGGCTCTTGGCTTCTCGCATCCAGTGGATTATGAACTGCCGGAAGGCATCACCGCTGAGACTCCTAGCCAGACCGATATCCTGATCAAGGGCATCGACAAGCAGCTGGTAGGTCAAGTGGCCGCCGAGATCCGCGACTTCCGTCCACCAGAGCCGTACAAAGGCAAAGGTGTGCGCTACGCGGACGAAGTCGTCCGTCGTAAAGAAGCCAAGAAGAAGTAGGGCATAGCAAATGACCGACAAAAAAGTTACTCGACTGCGTCGCGCTCGCAAAGCACGCCTGAAAATGCACGAACTCGAAGTCGTGCGTCTCTGCGTGTTCCGCTCGTCGCAGCACATCTACGCCCAGGTCATTTCGGCCGACGGCAACAAAGTCCTGGCAAGTGCCTCGACTTTGGATAAAGAACTGCGTGATGGCGCCACTGGCAACATCGACGCGGCCACTAAGGTTGGCCAGCTGGTCGCTACGCGTGCAAAAGCCGCTGGCGTCTCGCAGGTGGCTTTCGACCGCTCTGGCTTCAAGTACCACGGCCGCGTCAAGGCGCTGGCTGATGCTGCTCGTGAAGCTGGGCTGGAGTTCTAAGTTATGTCAAATAACGACCAAAAGCGCGACGAAGGCTACATCGAGAAGCTGGTTCAAGTTAACCGCGTAGCCAAAACCGTTAAAGGCGGCCGTATCTTCACTTTCACTGCGTTGACCGTAGTGGGTGATGGTAAGGGCCGTGTTGGCTTCGGCCGTGGCAAGTCGCGTGAAGTGCCTGCTGCGATCCAGAAGGCAATGGAAGCTGCTCGCCGCAACATGATCCAGGTTGATCTGAACGGCACCACTCTGCAGTACGCAATGAAGTCTGCCCATGGCGCTTCGAAGGTGTACATGCAGCCTGCTTCTGAAGGTACCGGTATCATCGCTGGCGGCGCTATGCGTGCTGTCCTCGAAGTTGCTGGCGTTCAGAACGTTCTGGCCAAGTGCTACGGCTCGACTAACCCGGTAAACGTGGTTCACGCCACTTTCAAGGGTTTGAAAGCAATGCAGTCTCCTGAATCCATTGCCGCCAAGCGTGGCAAAAGCGTCAAGGAGATCTTCTGATCATGGCTACCGTAAAAGTTACGCTGATCAAAAGCATGACCGGCCGCATCCCTAACCACAAACTGTGCGTTAAGGGTCTGGGGCTGCGTCGCATCGGTCACACTGTAGAAGTCCTGGATACTCCCGAAAATCGCGGGATGATCAACAAGGCTTACTACATGCTGCGTGTCGAGGGTTAATCGATGAAACTCAATGATCTGAGTCCAGCGCCGGGTTCCCGTCGCGAAAAGCATCGTCCGGGCCGTGGTATCGGTAGTGGTTTGGGTAAGACCGGTGGCCGTGGCCACAAAGGTCAGACCTCCCGCTCCGGTGGCACCATTGCTCCAGGCTTTGAAGGCGGTCAACAGCCGCTGCATCGTCGCCTGCCGAAGTTCGGTTTCGTTTCCCTGAAAGCCATGGATCGCGCAGAAGTGCGTCTGTCCGAGCTGGCCAAAGTGGATGGCGATATCGTCACCGTGCAGTCCCTGAAGGATGCCAACGTGATCAACCAGAACGTTCAGCGTGTGAAAATCATGCTGTCGGGCGAGGTTGCTCGTGCTGTCACCATCGGAAAGGGAATCGGCGCCACCAAAGGTGCGCGTGCGGCTATCGAAGCAGCTGGCGGCAAGTTCGAGGAATAAATGGCTAAGCAAGGTGCTCTCTCTGCGCTCGGCAAAGGCGGTATGTCTGAACTCTGGGCTCGTCTGCGTTTTCTGTTCTTGGCGATTATCGTCTACCGAATAGGCGCACACATCCCGGTTCCAGGTATCAACCCGGACCGACTCGCGGACCTGTTTCGACAGAATGAGGGGACCATTCTTAGCTTGTTCAACATGTTTTCCGGCGGCGCGCTGGAGCGGATGAGCATCTTTGCGCTGGGGATCATGCCGTACATTTCGGCATCGATCATCATGCAATTGATGAGCGCCGTCAGCCCGCAGCTGGAACAGTTGAAGAAGGAAGGTGAAGCTGGCCGTCGCAAGATCAGCCAGTACACCCGCTACCTCACTGTCGTCCTTGCTCTCGTCCAGGCTGTTGGCATGTCCATCGGTCTGGCGGGGCAGGGCGTAGCGTTCACTGGTGACTTTGGCTTCCATTTCGTTGCGGTAACCACTTTTGTGGCGGGCGCGATGTTCATGATGTGGCTGGGTGAGCAGATTACTGAGCGTGGTGTTGGCAACGGTATCTCGATGTTGATCTTCGCAGGTATCGTCGCCGGTCTTCCGAGAGCGATCGGGCAGTCTTTCGAGTCTGCGCGTCAGGGTGATATCAATATCTTTGCCCTGGTTGCCATCGGTCTGTTGGCAGTAGCGATTATCGGTTTCGTGGTGTTCATCGAGCGTGGTCAGCGGCGTATTGCTGTTCACTACGCCAAGCGTCAGCAGGGCCGCAAGGTGTTTGCTGCGCAGACCAGCCACTTGCCGTTGAAGGTGAATATGGCCGGTGTTATTCCGGCTATTTTCGCGAGCAGCATCCTGCTGTTCCCAGCTTCGTTGGGTGCCTGGTTCGGCCAGTCTGAAGGTATGGGCTGGTTGCAGGACATCTCGCAGTCGATCGCTCCTGGTCAGCCGTTGAATATTCTGCTGTTTAGTGCAGGGATTATTTTCTTCTGCTTCTTCTATACGGCGTTGATGTTCAATCCGAAAGACGTAGCGGAAAACCTGAAGAAGTCCGGTGCCTTTATTCCGGGTATCCGTCCAGGTGAGCAGTCGGCGCGCTACATTGATGGCGTTCTGACTCGTTTGACCTTGTTCGGTGCTCTTTACATGACGGCCGTCTGTCTGTTGCCCCAGTTCCTGGTGGTTGCGGCAAACGTACCGTTCTACCTTGGCGGGACCTCGTTGCTGATCGTGGTCGTGGTTGTGATGGACTTCATGTCCCAAGTGCAATCGCACCTCGTTTCGCACCAGTACGAATCCCTGATGAAGAAAGCCAACCTGAAGGGCTACGGCAGCGGCATGTTGCGCTGAGTAGCGTCCATAAGGTTCGAGGAGTTGGTGATGAAAGTTCGTGCATCGGTGAAAAAGCTGTGCCGTAACTGCAAGATTATTCGCCGCGAAGGTGTTGTTCGGGTAATTTGCAGCGCGGAACCACGTCACAAACAGCGCCAAGGCTGAGTGTGATTGTGCTTTAAGCCCGGCAGCTAGTGCGCTGCCGGGTTGATTATTTGTTATTACAGCGATATTATCTCGCGCCCTATTTCTTGGCTTCCGGGGCGTAGGTAGCTGTCAATTGGAGTCCCACTGAATGGCCCGTATTGCAGGCGTCAACATTCCAGATAACAAGCATACTGTTATCTCGCTGACCTACATCTATGGTGTTGGTCGCACTACTGCACAGAAAATTTGTGCAGTGACTGGGGTTAACCCAGCGGCAAAGATCAAGGATCTGAGCGACGAGCAGATTGAACAGCTGCGTGGCGAAGTGGCGAAGTTCACCACTGAAGGTGACCTGCGTCGCGAAATCAACATGAAAATCAAGCGCTTGATGGACCTCGGTTGCTATCGCGGTCTGCGTCATCGTCGTGGTCTGCCAGTACGCGGTCAGCGTACCAAGACCAACGCGCGTACCCGTAAAGGTCCGCGTAAGCCGATCCGCAAGTAATCGCCCCAGCGAATCGACAGGAATTTAATCATGGCAAAACCTGCTGCTCGTCCTCGTAAAAAAGTTAAAAAGACAGTGGTTGATGGCATCGCCCACATCCATGCTTCTTTTAACAACACCATCGTGACCATTACCGACCGTCAAGGTAACGCTCTTTCCTGGGCTACCTCCGGTGGTTCGGGTTTCCGCGGTTCCCGCAAGTCCACCCCGTTCGCTGCTCAAGTAGCTGCTGAGCGTGCTGGTCAAGCTGCGCTGGAATACGGCCTGAAAAACCTCGACGTCAACGTCAAGGGTCCAGGTCCAGGTCGTGAATCCGCAGTCCGCGCTTTGAACGGCTGTGGCTACAAGATCGCCAGCATCACCGACGTGACGCCAATCCCGCACAACGGGTGCCGTCCGCCGAAGAAGCGCCGCGTGTAATCCAGGAGATTGTAAAGAATGGCTCGTTACATTGGTCCAAAATGCAAACTCGCTCGTCGCGAAGGCACCGATCTTTTTCTGAAGAGCGGCGTGCGCGCGATCGAATCGAAGTGCAACATTGAAGCAGCACCTGGTATCCACGGCCAACGCCGCGGCCGCCAGTCCGACTACGGCACCCAACTGCGTGAAAAGCAGAAGGTCCGTCGTATCTACGGCGTTCTCGAGCGTCAATTCAGCGGCTACTACAAAGAAGCAGCTGGCAAGAAAGGCGCAACCGGCGAAAACCTGTTGCAACTGCTCGAATGCCGTCTGGACAACGTTGTATACCGTATGGGTTTCGGTTCTACTCGTGCCGAATCCCGTCAGCTGGTATCGCACAAGTCGATCAGCGTTAACGGTCAGACCGTAAACGTTCCGTCCTACCAGGTTCGTGCTGGTGACGTGGTTGCTGTTCGCGAGAAAGCAAAGAACCAACTTCGCATTGTCCAAGCTCTCGATCTGTGTGCCCAACGTGGCCGCGTAGAATGGGTAGAAGTAGACACTGAGAAGAAGTCGGGCGTTTTCAAGAACGTTCCTGCTCGCAGTGATCTGTCCGCCGACATCAACGAAAGCCTGATTGTCGAGCTCTACTCCAAGTAAGGGCTAGAAAATAGGTGCATCCATGCAGATTTCGGTAAATGAGTTCCTGACACCCCGCCATATTGATGTGCAGGTTGTCAGTCCAACCCGCGCCAAGATCACGCTCGAGCCTCTCGAGCGTGGTTTCGGCCACACCCTGGGCAACGCGCTGCGACGCATCCTGTTGTCCTCAATGCCCGGCTGTGCAGTAGTCGAGGCCGAGATTGACGGTGTGCTCCACGAGTACAGCGCCATCGAAGGTGTACAGGAAGACGT
Source organism: Pseudomonas sp. RL_5y_Pfl2_73 (assembly GCF_963970515.1). Lineage (NCBI taxonomy): Bacteria > Pseudomonadati > Pseudomonadota > Gammaproteobacteria > Pseudomonadales > Pseudomonadaceae > Pseudomonas > Pseudomonas sp. RL_5y_Pfl2_73. Next base: position 29,345 of record NZ_CAXAPD010000019.1, read on the forward strand.
AATTGAAATCCTGTTGAACCTTAAAGGTCTGGCTATCAAGCTGCACGGTCGTGACGAAGTTACGCTGACCTTGTCGAAGAAGGGTTCGGGGGTGGTTACCGCTGCCGATATTCAGCTGGATCATGATGTCGAGATCGTTAACCCCGATCACGTAATCGCTAACCTGGCGTCTAACGGCGCCCTGAACATGAAGCTCACCGTAGCTCGTGGTCGTGGTTATGAACCGGCAGACTCGCGTCAGAGCGATGAAGACGAAAGCCGCAGCATCGGTCGCTTGCAGCTTGACTCTTCGTTCAGCCCAGTTCGCCGTATCGCATACGTGGTGGAAAACGCCCGTGTCGAACAGCGTACCAACCTGGACAAGCTGGTTATTGATCTGGAAACCAACGGTACCCTGGATCCTGAAGAGGCTATCCGCCGTGCTGCAACCATCCTGCAACAGCAGTTGGCTGCGTTCGTCGACCTCAAAGGTGACAGTGAGCCAGTGGTTGTCGAGCAGGAAGACGAGATCGATCCGATCCTGCTTCGCCCGGTTGACGATCTGGAACTGACTGTACGTTCGGCTAACTGCCTTAAGGCGGAAAACATCTACTACATCGGCGACCTGATTCAGCGTACCGAAGTAGAGCTGTTGAAGACTCCGAACCTTGGTAAGAAATCCTTGACTGAAATCAAGGACGTTCTGGCCTCCCGCGGTCTGTCCCTCGGCATGCGCCTCGACAACTGGCCGCCTGCAAGTCTTAAGAAGGACGACAAGGCGACTGCCTGATCGTCGTAATCACCGAACGTTGTGTTTGGTAAGGAATGAACCATGCGTCATCGTAAAAGTGGTCGTCACCTGAGCCGCACCAGCTCGCACCGCAAGGCCATGTTTCAAAACATGGCGGTGTCGCTGTTCGAGCACGAGCTGATCAAAACTACACTGCCGAAAGCCAAAGAACTGCGTCGCGTTGCTGAGCCGCTGATCACTTTGGCCAAGACAGATAGCCTGGCTAACCGCCGTCTGGCTTTCGACCGTACTCGTTCGAAAGCTATCGTTGGTAAGCTCTTCAACGACCTGGGCAAGCGTTACGCTACCCGTGAGGGTGGCTACCTGCGCATCCTCAAGTGCGGTTTCCGCGCTGGCGACAACGCGCCTATGGCGTACGTCGAGTTGGTTGATCGTGCTACCAGCGGTGAAGCTGTATCCGCTGAGTAAGTCGGCAACATACAAAAAACCGGGCCTTGTGCCCGGTTTTTTGTTGCCTGAAGGAATAGCAGGCAATCCGTTTCGCCTGGCTTGGCCATCGGCAAGTATTCAACATTAGATAATGACTATCGATGTCCATGATTTAATGAATTTGGATACTGTCATTAATATGATCGATACTCCTTTCCAGCCGATTAGCCGGCAGTTCGAAGACCGACCTAGGAAGATTGAGCATGAGCCAGACCAAAACGCTTACGACCGCCAGCGGCGCTCCTGTCGCCGATAACCAGAACTCTCGCTCCGCCGGCCCGCGTGGCCCGCTGCTGCTCGACGACTTTCACCTGATCGAGAAGCTTGCTCACTTCAACCGCGAAAACATTCCAGAGCGTCGTGTGCACGCCAAAGGCTCGGGCGCCTACGGCACATTCACCGTTACCCGGGACATTACTCAGTACACCAGCGCCAAGTTGTTCGAATCGGTTGGTAAACAGACGCCCACTTTCCTGCGGTTTTCCACCGTGGGTGGCGAGCGTGGTTCGGCCGACACTGAACGCGACCCGCGCGGCTTTGCCCTGAAGTTCTACACCGAGGAAGGCAATTGGGACATCGTTGGCAACAACACGCCGGTATTCTTCATCCGTGATCCATTGAAGTTTCCAGACTTCATCCACACCCAGAAACGTCTGCCGCAAAGCAACCTGAAAAGCGCCCAAGCGATGTGGGATTTCTGGTCGCATTCACCTGAGGCGCTGCATCAGGTCACCATTCTGTTCTCTGATCGCGGTATTCCGGATGGCTACCGCCACATGCATGGCTTCGGCAGTCATACCTACAGCCTGATCAACGCGCAGGGTGATCGCCACTGGGTGAAGTGGCACTACAAGACCCAGCAAGGGATCAAGAACCTCGCACCGGCAGAAGCGGCACGCCTGGCGGGTACCGACCCGGATTACGCCCAGCGTGACTTGTTCAACGCCATCGAGCACGGTGATTTCCCGAAATGGAGCGTTTGTATCCAGGTCATGAGCGAGGCCCAGGCCGCAGCGCATTACGAGAACCCGTTCGACGTGACCAAGACCTGGTCGCAGAAAGAGTTTCCGCTGATCGAAGTCGGTGTGCTCGAGCTCAACCGTAATCCGCTGAATTACTTTGCCGAAGTCGAGCAAGCGGCGTTTGGCCCTAGCAACATGGTGCCAGGGGTTGGCCTCTCGCCGGACCGCATGCTGCAGGGCCGTGTCTTCGCCTACGCTGATGCGCACCGCTACCGTGTGGGCACCAATCACCAGCAATTACCGGTGAATGCGCCGCGCAGTCCGGTCAATACCTACCAGCGCGACGGTGCCATGGCGTTTGGCAGCAATGGCGGGGCGGCACCGAACTACGAGCCTAACAGCTACGTGGAGGCGCCGAAGCAGGCCCCACGTTACGCAGAACCAGCACTGGCCCTCAGCGACGCGGCGGACCGTTACGATCACCGCGAAGACAACGACTACTACAGCCACGCCGGTGCGCTGTTCCGCTTGATGAGCGATGAGCAGAAGGCGCTATTGATCAGCAACATCGCCGGTGCAATGGGGGGCGTGTCGGCAGATGTGGTGGACCGTCAATTGCAACATTTCTTCAAGGCCGATGTGGCCTATGGAGAAGGTATCGCAAAAGCCTTGGGTGTAGCGCTTAACTAAGTCTAAACGAGAAGCAGAACCGCCCTCATTAGGGCGGTTTTTGCGTTATTTAGCCTGGTTTTCTCTGATTTTCTTCGATTTTGTTCCGTTGAGGTCGTGACCTCGCGGTCCGCTTGGTTCAAACTGCAACCTTTAAAAGCTTGTGGAGATGTAGGGCGATGCAAGGTCACCCAGACGTAATCGATTACCTCAACACGTTGCTGACAGGCGAACTGGCAGCCCGTGATCAATATTTCATCCATTCGCGGATGTACGAGGACTGGGGTTTTACCGAGCTCTACGAACGTATCAACCATGAGATGGAAGAAGAGACCCAGCACGCCGATGCGTTGATGCGCCGGATCCTGATGCTCGAAGGCACGCCACGCATGCGTGCCGATGACCTCGACGTTGGCACCACGGTGCCCGACATGCTCGCCGCCGACCTGCGCCTGGAATACAAAGTTCGCGCTGCGCTGTGCAAAGGCATCGAACTCTGTGAGCAGCACAACGACTACGTGACCCGCGAGATCCTGCGGATCCAGCTCAACGACACCGAAGAAGACCACACCTACTGGCTGGAGAAGCAGTTGGGTCTGATCAAGCTGATCGGGTTGGAAAACTACCTGCAATCGCAGTTCTGAGTGTAGGCGCTGCCGAAGGCTGCGATCTTTTCGAAATCGCAAAAAAGCCCCTGCCATCGATGAGATGACAGGGGCTTTTTCGTGCTCGGTTAAAATCAGTCCCGATCACGTTCCAGCAGCGGTTTGAGGTAGTGGCCGGTGTAGGACTGTTTCATCTCGGCCACTTGTTCCGGTGTTCCTACGGCGATGATCTGGCCGCCCTTGGAGCCGCCTTCCGGCCCCAGGTCCACTAGCCAGTCAGCCGTCTTGATCACGTCCAGGTTGTGTTCGATCACCACCACGGTATTGCCGTGGTCGCGAAGACGGTGCAGCACGTCGAGCAATTGCTGGATATCGGCGAAGTGCAGGCCTGTGGTTGGCTCGTCGAGGATATACAGGGTCTTGCCGGTGTCGCGCTTGGACAGCTCGCGGGACAACTTGACCCGCTGGGCTTCACCGCCGGACAGCGTGGTTGCCGACTGCCCCAGCTTGATATACGACAGGCCGACATCCATCAGCGTCTGGAGCTTGCGCGCCAGGGCCGGTACCGCGTCGAAGAACACCCGGGCCTCCTCGATGGTCATCTCGAGGGTTTCGTGGATGTTCTTGCCCTTGTATTTGATCTCCAGGGTTTCGCGGTTGTAGCGCTTGCTCTTGCACACATCGCACGGCACGTAGATGTCTGGCAGGAAGTGCATTTCCACTTTGATCAAACCATCGCCCTGGCAGGCCTCGCAGCGCCCGCCCTTGACGTTGAACGAGAAACGCCCCGGGCCGTAGCCGCGCGAACGGGACTCCGGCACGCCGGCGAACAGCTCGCGGATCGGTGTGAACAACCCGGTATAGGTCGCCGGGTTTGAGCGCGGGGTGCGGCCAATCGGGCTTTGGTCGATGTCGACCACCTTGTCCAGATGCTCCAGGCCCTTGATGCTGTCGTGGGCAGACGCTTCCAGGGTGGTGGCGCCGTTCAGTGCCGTGGCGCTGAGGGGGAACAGCGTGTTGTTGATCAGCGTCGACTTGCCGGAGCCGGACACGCCGGTCACGCAGGTCAGCAGGCCGATCGGGATTTCCAGGTCGACATTGCGCAAGTTGTTGCCGCGGGCACCCTTGAGGGTCAGCGACAACTTCTTGTTGCGCGGCGTACGTTTGGCCGGGACCTTGATCTTGACCCGACCCGACAGGTATTTGCCCGTCAGCGAGTCAGGGTGCGCCATGACTTCGGCTGCGGTGCCCTGGGCGACGATATGCCCGCCATGCACGCCTGCGCCCGGGCCGATGTCGACCACGTAGTCGGCCAGGCGGATGGCGTCCTCGTCGTGCTCGACCACGATGACCGTGTTGCCGATGTCCCGCAGGTGCTTCAGGGTTCCGAGCAGCCGGTCGTTATCCCGTTGGTGCAGGCCGATGGACGGCTCGTCGAGGATGTACATCACCCCCACCAGGCCGGCGCCGATCTGGCTGGCGAGGCGGATACGCTGGGCTTCGCCGCCGGACAGGGTGTCGGCGCTGCGATCGAGGGTCAGGTAATCCAGGCCGACGTTTACCAGGAACTGCAGGCGCTCACGGATCTCCTTGAGGATCTTGTCGGCGATTTCGCCACGACGACCGGTGAGCTTCAAACCGCCGAAATAATCAGTGGCGTCGCCAATCGGCAGGTTGGTCACCGCCGGCAGCGTCTTCTCGCCGACCCACACATGCCGCGCTTCGCGACGCAGACGGGTACCACGGCAATCGGGGCAGGGCTGGGTGCTGAGGAACTTGGCCAGTTCTTCGCGCACGCTGGCCGACTCGGTCTCGCGGTAGCGTCGTTCCAGGTTCGGCACGATGCCTTCGAACGGGTGGGAGCGCTTGACGATATCGCCGCGGTCGTTGAGGTATTTGAAGTCGACATTCTGCGTGCCGCTGCCCTGCAGGATGAATTTCTGCTGGTCGGCGGGCAACTCGTTGAATGGCTTGTCCAGGCTGAACTTGTAATGGGCCGCCAGCGAACCGAGCATCTGGAAGTAATAGACGTTGCGCCTGTCCCAGCCGCGAATCGCCCCTTCGGCCAGGGTCAGCTCGCCATTGACCAGCCGCTTGGTGTCGAAGAACTGCTTGACCCCCAGGCCGTCGCAAGTCGGGCAAGCGCCCGCCGGGTTGTTGAAGGAGAACAGCTTGGGTTCCAGCTCGCTGATGGCGTGACCGCAGATCGGGCAGGCAAAGCGCGCGGAAAAAATGATTTCCTCGCCGGGCTCGTCGTCCATCGGCGCCACCAGGGCGATGCCGTCGGCCAGCTTCAGCGCTGTTTCGAAGGACTCGGCCAGGCGCTGTTGCAGATCGGCCCGGACCTTGAAGCGGTCGACCACCACATCGATCGAATGCTTCTTCTGTTTATCCAGCTTCGGCAATTCGTCCAGTTCGCACAGTTTGCCGTTGACCCGGGCCCGCACGAAGCCCTGGGCGCGCAGTTCTTCGAAAACCATCAGGTGTTCGCCCTTGCGCTCGCGAATCACGGGCGCCAGCAGCATCAGCTTGCTGCCTTCCGGCTGGGTCAGCACCAGGTCGACCATCTGGCTGACGGTCTGGGCTTCCAGGGGAATGTCGTGATCGGGGCAACGGGGGATACCGACCCGCGCATACAGCAAACGCAGGTAGTCGTAGATCTCGGTGATGGTGCCCACCGTCGACCGGGGGTTATGGGAGGTCGACTTCTGCTCGATGGAAATTGCCGGCGACAGGCCTTCGATGGTGTCGACGTCGGGTTTTTCCATCATCGACAGGAACTGCCGGGCGTAGGCCGACAGCGATTCGACATAGCGTCGCTGGCCTTCGGCGTACAACGTGTCGAAGGCCAGGGATGATTTGCCGGATCCGGACAGGCCGGTGATGACGATCAGCTTGTCCCGTGGCAGGGTCAGGTCGATGTTCTTCAGGTTGTGGGTACGGGCCCCACGAATCAGGATCTTGTCCAAAGTGGCCTCGCTCGGCGGGCGTCGAAAACGTAGGAGTATACGGGCAAATACTGGATGGATGCACACTATTGAAGGTGCGATCGCAGCCATACATGAAGACTGCGCGGCAAACGGTCGCCATATACCCTCTCAATCGATGGGACTGGTAGAATCGCCGCCGGTTCACATGAGGTTTTTCCATGCAAGATCCCCACAGCGAACGCATGAGTAGTGGCGAGACACGCGCAGCAAGCGGTCTGGCCCTGGTGTTCGCCTTCCGTATGCTGGGCATGTTCATGGTGTTGCCGGTGCTGGCGACCTATGGCATGGACCTGGCTGGCGCGACCCCGGCTCTCATCGGGCTGGCGATTGGCGCTTATGGCCTGACCCAGGCGATCTTCCAGATCCCGTTCGGGGTCATTTCCGACCGCATCGGCCGGCGTCCGGTCATCTATCTGGGGCTGATCGTCTTCGCCCTTGGCAGTGTGCTGGCGGCAAATGCCGACTCGATCTGGGGCGTGATCGCCGGACGCATCCTACAGGGCGCCGGGGCTATTTCCGCGGCAGTCATGGCGCTGCTGTCGGACTTGACCCGCGAACAACATCGCACCAAGGCCATGGCCATGATCGGCATGACCATTGGTCTGTCGTTCGCCGTGGCCATGGTGGTCGGCCCCTTGGTGACCCGCGCCTTTGGCTTGTCTGGCCTGTTCCTGGCGACTGGGGCCATGGCCCTGGTGGGGATTCTGATCGTGGCGTTCATGGTGCCGCACGCCACCGGCCCGCTGCAGCACCGTGAATCCGGCGTGGCGCGCCAGGCATTGATCCCGACGCTCAAGCACCCGGATCTGTTGCGCCTGGACCTGGGCATTTTCGCGCTCCACGCCATGCTGATGTCCAGCTTCGTAGCCTTGCCGCTGGCCCTGGTCGAGAAGGCCGGCCTGCCCAAGGAGCAGCACTGGTGGGTCTACCTGACGGCGCTGCTGATTTCGTTCTTCGCCATGATTCCGTTCATCATCTATGGCGAGAAACGACGCAAAATGAAACGAGTTTTGCTCGGCTCCGTCATGACGCTGATGCTCACTGAGCTATTCTTCTGGCAGTTCGGCGACAGCTTGCGGGCCCTGGTGATCGGCACGGTGGTGTTCTTCACCGCGTTCAATCTGTTGGAAGCATCGCTGCCGTCGCTGATCAGCAAGGTTTCACCGGCGGGCGGCAAGGGCACGGCGATGGGGGTTTATTCCACCAGTCAGTTCCTGGGTTCGGCGTTGGGCGGGATCCTCGGCGGCTGGCTGTTCCAGCATGGCGGTTTGTCGGTTGTGTTCCTGGGTTGTGCCGTGCTGGCTGCACTTTGGTTAGCCTTTGCTGTTACCATGCGCGAACCTCCCTATGTGACGAGCCTGCGCTTGCCCTTATCGCCCGAGGCGATTCGTGAGGCTGGCCTGACTGAGCGTCTGAAGGCCGTCGTTGGAGTAACCGATGCAGTGGTGGTCGCCGACGAAGCGGCCGTTTACATCAAACTGGACACCGAATTATTGGATCGTGCGACGCTCGAGCGCCTGGTGAACAACCCGGCCCCGAGCACGTGCGAAGCCTAGGAGAACGTTATGGCCCGTGGGGTTAACAAAGTCATATTGGTCGGTACTTGCGGCCAGGATCCCGAAGTTCGTTACCTGCCGAACGGCAACGCCGTGACCAACCTGAGTCTGGCGACCAGTGAACAGTGGACCGACAAGCAGACCGGCCAGAAGGTCGAGAAGACCGAATGGCACCGCGTGTCGATGTTCGGCAAAGTGGCTGAGATCGCCGGCGAATACCTGCGCAAGGGTTCGCAGGTGTACATCGAGGGCAAGCTGCAGACCCGCGAGTGGGAAAAGGACGGTATCAAGCGTTACACCACCGAAATCGTGGTCGACATGCAAGGCACCATGCAACTGCTGGGCGGCCGTCCACAAGGCGACCAGCAACAAGGTGGCAACAACTACCAGCAGTCGGCTCCGGCCCCGCGTCAGCAGGCGCCTCGTCCGCAGTCGGCGCCACAGCCACAACGCGAACGCCCGGCCCCACAACAGGCTGCTCCGCAGCCGGCTCCGGATTTCGACAGCTTTGATGACGATATTCCGTTCTAATTCCTACCTAAGACTATTTTGTAAAGTTTAGGCCTGAGACCCCCGCGATGCGGGGGTTTCGCGTTTTTATGGGCGTAAAAAATATCTTGAGCAAGTTCTTAAGAATTAATACCCTGTAAAAACGTAAAGAAAGGAGTCTGTCGTGGAGCTGTCAGCGCGGAGAATTAAATCCTCGAATGGTGAGCGATTTATCGTTCTAGTCGATGAGGGAGGGATGCCTCTGTGTTATCGCTTATGCAGAGTTGGCCCATCTGTCGACTTGGCGTTGCCCCATAAGTATTCAGCCCAAAGTCAGACCTGCTAACGCTTTACGAAGTAGAAGCTTGGGTCAGCGAAATTTCGCCAGCAGGGTCAATTCTGCATCAGCGGCAACAGAGTGTCGGCGCTGATTGAAAGCTAACCCGCCCGTTAGGCCAAGGCAATTTGAAGGACACTCCTGCATGCACAACAAAATATCCCTCGGATTGGCCTGCACCCCCGAGAAATAGGTACGAGGCTGAGGGGTGGGCCATTAATGAGCGTGTAGGACTTAAATCGCAACAGGGCGTACAGAGCGAATTAATTTTAAGACGCAGAAAGTTGTTGCCACTGCTCGATATATGTCATATCCGCCTCTATTGATGACAGCAAAGCTTCGCAGATTTTTTTACTTTCAACAAAGTTATCTATAGTTTCTGATTTTGCGAGTGCCATAAATTGCACATCATCTAATTTTCGGTTGACCATAGTAAGTTTTTTTCTAGAAGCTCTTTTTCTGAAAGCAGCGCTGCGCATAAAGCATCAGGAAATAACTGACGCTCTAGCTTGGTGATTGCTGTAAAAATATTTTTAACTTCAGGGCTTGTTTTGGAGTGAACAAAGTTTAGTCCAGTTTCATCAACTGCATGGTGCTCCTGGTTTTGACCCTTCCAGTTGATAAGATATAGATTGTAGCTCTACAGTGGTCTAGAAGGCTTTATCTTCTGTTTTGCGAGGTTCGCAAGATGGAGCTGAAGCAAGCCTTTAGTCTTGCATTAAAGCGGTTGAGGACTAGGAGGGGGCTTACTCAAGAGGATTTCTCATTTGTCAGCAGTCGTACTGATCTCAGCACGACGGAACGAGGGCTGCATGCGGTCGGGCAATACCTGCCGCCATGACGTTGGCCATGGCGGCAGTGCCCGCAGATTTGACGAAGCCCGAATGAGCTTGCGTCAGATGTGTACGCAGCCAACTTCAGGCCGCGACCGAGCCCGGATCATTTCCAGCGATTTATATCCCATGCCTTGCGGTCGATATCGAGGTCGGGGAATTTCGCCGGATCGAAGAGCGGCCTTTCCACGCCCGCTTTCAACTGCGCACGGAAGTCGTTGATCACCCGTATTGCCGTAGGGAAAAGCATCAGAATCGCAATAAGGTTCACGAGTGCCAGAATACCCATCATTGGGTCTGAGAAGAAGAACACCGCGGTCGCGTTTGGAGCGGCCGCGCCGAGGAAAATCAAGCCCAGGATCAGCACGCGCAGCACCAGCAGGGCTGGTTTGGACTTGGTGATTGCCGCCAGTGCGTTCTCACCCAGATAAACGTTGTAGATGATAGACGAAAAGGCGAAGAGCAGGATCGCCAGTGTCAGCGCGTAGCGCGACCATTCGCCAAAATGGCTGGCCAGCGACTGCTGTGTCAGCACGATACCGTCGATACCTGTTGCACCGGCCACATAGACATCACCCAGCAGAATGATGAACGCGGTGCAAGAGCAGATCACGATCGTGTCGATGAAGACCGAGAACGATTGGGTGATGCCCTGGCTGACCGGGTGGTGTACCAGTGCGGTCGCTGCGACGTTCGGTGCCGAACCGAGCCCAGCCTCGTTTGAGAACAGCCCGCGCCGCAAGCCTTGCGCAATTGCGGCTCCCATACCACCGGCGATGGCTTCTTCGTAGCCGAAGGCGCTCGAGACGATGTGTACGAAGAGCGCCGGAATCTCACCGAGGTTCATCGCGATGACGATCAGGGCAAGGGCCAGGTAACCCAGCGCCATGACCGGCACCACGACATCGGCCGCCTTGGCGATACGCTTGATGCCACCAAAGATCACAAATCCCGTGACGATGACCAGTAGCGCTCCGGTCACGTAGCGGCTGATCCCGAACGAATCCTGCACCGCGCCCGCAACAGTGTTGCCTTGGAACGCGTTGAAGCCAAGGCCGAAGGCCGACAGCAAGCAGACCGCATAGACGATCGCCAGCCAGTTGTAGTTCGACCCGAGGCCACGCCGGATATAGTCGGCTGGGCCGCCACGGAAGGAGTGTTCACCGTCGGTGCTCTTATAAACCTGAGCAAGCGTGCATTCAACGAGACTCGTCGCCATGCCAACCAGCGCGATGCACCACATCCAGAAAACCGCGCCAGGCCCACCGAGCGTAATGGCTACCGCTACGCCGGCAATGTTCCCGCCGCCGACGCGACCGCCCACGGACACGAGGAGCGCCTGTCGCGCGCTGAGGTTGTTGGGGTCGCTGTTCTGGTTCTTTCCTGAGAGCACGCGGAACATCCGGCCGAAGAACTCGAACTGGACGAAACCCGACATAATTGTGATGAACACGCCAAAGACGACGAGGATGGGAATAAGCGACCACCCCCACGTGAGGCTGTCGACATACCCAAACAGCGTTTGCAGGAATTCCATCTGTATCTCCTATTTCTTATTATCGGCGGTGCCTCTCTCTTGAGAGCGCCGCGATCAGTATCTGCCTGGTTTGACGTCCGATTTATCGGCTTCGCACGTTTCGGTGCCGCCGACCGTTCCCGATCCGAACACCCGCAGTACGGCACCGTCGAGTTGTTCGAGGGCAGCACCGGCCCTTATCGCTGGCAGTGGCCGGGCCCTGGCGGGGGCAACTGTACTACAGAGCGGTAGTTTCGGCGCCCTGAGAGTGATGCTTAATCAGCCTCAGGGGCTGTTCTGTGCATGCCAACCGCGACCATGTGTCTTGCACATGGATTGTTGGATAGCGACAGCCCCCGAGATTCCGAGGCATCTCCTGCCCAATAGCACTGGCTGCTGGGAGCACGAGACAAGTATCTCATTTCACCTTTCCCCCTTTCTCTCGACAGCGGTGAGATTACCGATCCTTGGGCGCTGCCACGGTGCGTAAGCTTGGCTTCGTTGGTGCGTCGAGGTTTTCCGTCAATAAGTTCGATAACGGTTACCTCAAGCCATTGCTTGATCAGCCGCAATACCCCACCAGCCATGAATGTTAGCTGCTGTGCATAGAGTTGCGTAACGAGTCTACTCCGCCAATAGTTTGAAAAAGGCCCCAAGCGCACTCTGCCCTTGGGGCTTTTTATTTCTGAGCGCAGGCCAGGTTCGTGGCTCGAGGACACCGCACGATCCAGGTCTTGCTCACAAATCCAGATCCAATAGCACCTGCATCGTCTCGCCAACCGACTGGCTCAACCACGTGGCCTTGTCCTTTGCTCGCATCGGCCGGGATCTGAAGACCGAGGGCAAGGCCTTGAGTGGTATTGGCGTTTCCTATTACGCACAAGGACGGCCATGGAGGCCATCGAATGCAGCACCCTTCATGTGCGGTTGACCGACGTGGCGGGGCAGTGGCTGCGTAGCGCAGCAGATGGGATTCGTGGCGACGAGCTTCCGGGCACACCCTTGATGCTTGAGGCAAAACCGCACTTCGCCGACGAAGCGCGGTTTTTTTTGCGTTTCTTTAGAGGTGCCGTGTAGTTAGCGATTGGCCGCCAGGAATTGCTCGGTGCTCACCACACTCGCGTAGGCAAAACCCAGCGCGGCCATGAACGCCGCATGCACCTGGGCTGCCGGCACGACGACGCCGTTGAATTCCAGGTCGAGGGTGGCGCAGGCATCATGGATCACCGTGACGCCGTAGCCCAGGTCCGCTGCCGCCCGCACCACGCCGTGAACGCACATGTGGCTCATGCTGCCGACCACCACCAGTTGTTCGATGCCGTGCTGGTCGAGGATGGCTTGCAGTTCGGTTTCGCGAAACGAATTGACGAAGTGCTTGAGGACCACTGGTTCATCGGCGCGGTTGAGCACCTTGGGGTGCAACTGTGCGCCTTCGGAGCCAGGGGTGAAGAATGGCGCGTCGTCGGAGGTGAATTCGTGGCGGACATGCACCACGCTGTCGTCAGCCTGGCGAAAGGCTTCGATCAAGCGAGCGGCGTTATCGGCAGCGGCTTGGGCGCCGACCAACGGCCATTTGCCTTGGGGGAAGTAGTCGTTCTGGATATCGACTACGATGAGCGCTTGTTTGGACATGGGGGCTTCCTTGATCAGATTGGGTGTGAAGCCAGTATTGGCTTTTGCCGCCGCTTCGAGGATTGGCCGCAACGACAATAAGCGAGGGAAAACTGACAATGACGCAGCAAAGGGCAGTCGCCGAGCTTGGGGTGCTCATCTACCCCGGCGCGCAACTGGCGGCGGTGCATGGCTTGACCGATCTGTTTGCCGTGGCGCAGCGGATCGCGGCCGAGCATGCCAGCGTGCAGTTGCCAACGCTGCGGGTGAGTCACTGGCGGGCGGAGGAGGGCGAGGCTCCGCTGCGGGTGTTCGACAGCGAAACCGGCCCGGCGGGCAAGCTGGTGGCGTTGTTGATTCCACCGTCCCTTGCCGGTTTCAGTGCAGGCTTGGTCTCCCAGGCGCTGATGGATTGGCTGCGGGCGCAGCATGCCGACGGCACAGTGCTGGGCGGGGTTTGCGTGGGCTCGATCCTGCTGGCCGAAAGCGGCCTGCTCGACGGGCGCAGCGCCACCACCCACTGGACCTCGGCCAAGACCTTTGCCGCGCGTTACCCGAAGATCAAGCTCAACGCCGACAAACCCATCGTCGACGACGGTGACCTGATCACCACCGCCGGGCTGATGGCCTGGTCGGAACTGGGGCTGCGCCTGGTGGACCGCCTGCTCGGCCCCAGCATCGCCACGCGCACGGCGCAATTTCTGGTGATCGAGCACAGCGACAGCGCGAGCCAGTGCGGCAGTAACTTTGCGCCCATCCTCGGCCATGGCGACCCGGCGATTCTCAAGGTCCAGCATTGGTTGCAAAGCAGCGGCGCGGTGGAGGTTTCCCTCGGTGCGATGGCCGAACGCGCCGGTCTGGAAGAACGTACTTTCCTGCGCAGGTTTCGCGCCGCCACCGGGCTCAAGCCCACCGAATACTGCCAGCACCTGCGGGTTGGCAAGGCCCGGGAAATGCTGGAATTCACCAATGGCACCATCGACCACATTGCCTGGACCGTCGGTTACCAGGACCCGAGCGCCTTTCGCGCGACGTTCAAGAAAATCACCGGGTTGGTGCCGAGTGATTACCGGGCGCGGTTTGGGGTGAGCCCGCCGAGTACTCCCAAGGGTTGACTGACCCGCTTGCCCCGCTGGGCTGCGCTTGTAGGAGCTGTGTGGAGCTGTGTAGGAGCTGTCGAGTGCAACGAGGCTGCGACCTTTCCACAACCAATTGAATCCAGAGCGAAAGATCAACATCAAAAGATCGCAGGCTCCTACACCTAGCGGGGACTCCCTCGCCACAGGATGGGGTTGCGTCTGCTGCTGGCCATCGTGCAATTTGCGGGACGTCAATTGTGTGTCGTGCAGAATGAAACAGGCCCGGTGCTATCAACTGCGCGCAATACACCCGCGTGGCCACCCCATCCTTGCGATGACACCGTTGGCCTGATCTCTGCAGCTTCCCTTGTCTAAAGCCATCGAGCGCAGGAAAAAGGGCAACGCATGACACCAGTCAATCGCAACAAGCGGGTAGTGGCCTATTCGGTCAATCCACAAGCGCCGCGCCATGAGGTCGAGACCAATCGCGCGCTGGCCCAGTGGCTGGCACAGATCCTGGGATGGGAGTACGGCGACAGTCATGACTCCCAGCGGCATGCCGGTCATGATCTCTATCTGTTGCCCACGCAAACCCTGATCGGCGCCGAAGCCGCGATGCGCCTGGGAGTCCAGGGGCCGGAGGATGTGTGGGGTGGGTATGTCGAGCATGATTTTATCTGCACCAAGGCGATTACCCATGGTCTGTTGAATAAGGACGCCGTGGCGCCCAAAGGCTGGTCGCCCCTGTTTGCCAAGCACACACGAGGCGCGGTGCTCGATGGCGTGACGGTCTTTTCGCTCAAGGATGCGCGCCCCGCCGCCGAGCACTTGTTGTACACCGGGCCGATTCGCCTCAAGCCGATCCATGCCTGTGCCGGGCGTGGCCAGCGGCTGATCAAGAGCCTGGCGCAGTTCGATGAAATTGTCGCCGGGCCTGACGCCCAGGCGCTGTTTCACGATGGGGTGGTGCTGGAACAGCACCTCAACGAGGTCAAGACCCAGAGCGTCGGCCAGAGCTTCATCAACGGCAAGGTCTTGAGCTATTGCGGCGTGCAACACCTGACCCACGACAGCGAAGGGGTGGAGGTGTACGGCGGGTCGGACCTGCTGGTGGTGCAGGGCGGCTATATTGAGTTGCTCAGGCTCGAACTGCCCGACGATGTGCGTGAGGCGGTGCGGCTGGCGCAAGTGTTCGATGATGCCGCGAACCAGGCCTACCCGAGTTTTTTTGCGTCGCGGCGCAATTACGACATTGCCCAGGGCCTGGATGCCGCCGGCCAGCCGCGTGGCGGCGTGTTGGAACAGTCGTGGCGCATGGGCGGCGCCAGCAGCGCTGAACTGGCGGCGTTGCAGGTGTTCGTCGAAGCGCCCGCAACCAGCGCGGTACGGGTGTCCTCGGTGGAGACCTACACCGAACAACCGCTGCCGCCCGGCGCGAGGGAGGTCTATCGCGGCGCGGCGCACAACGGCGACTTCCTTCTCAAATACGTAACGGTTCAATCCTATGACGGCTAGCAGTGAAACCATTCAGATCGAGATTGACGATGAACGCATGAACGGGACGTTCCTGAGTCCCAAGTCGAAGGTCCCTGGCGTGTTGTTCGTGCACGGTTGGGGTGGCAGTCAGGAGCGCGACCTGGAACGGGCCAAAGGCATCGCCGGCCTGGGTTGCGTGTGCCTGACCTTCGACTTGCGTGGACACACCGGCGGGGCGGGGATTCCGTTGGCGCGGGTCACCCGCGAGGACAATCTGCGGGACCTGTTGGCGGCATACGACCGACTGCTCGCGCACCCAGCCTTGGATACCTCGGCGATTGCCGTGGTGGGCACCAGTTATGGCGGCTACCTGGCTTCGATCCTGACGTCGCTGCGCCCGGTACGTTGGCTGGCCCTGCGGGTGCCGGCGCTGTACCGCGACGAGCAATGGCACACGCCCAAGCGCGATCTGGACAAGACCGACCTGCTGGATTACCGCGGCACCCTGGTGCATGCCAGCACCAATCGCGCCTTGCAGGCATGTTCGCAGTTCACCGGCGATGTGTTGCTGGTGGAGTCCGAGACCGATGCCTACGTCCCTCATGCCACCATCATGAGCTACCGGGCGGCGTGCCAGCAGACCCACTCACTGACTCACCGGATCATCGACGGCGCCGACCATGCCTTGAGCGACCCCGTGTCACAGCAGGCCTACACCTCGATCCTGGTGGGCTGGATCACGGAAATGGTGGTGGGAGAGCGGTTGAGCATTATTCAGGAGCGGTAGATGGCGGGCCTCATCGCGAGCAGGCTCGCGATAAGCCGCTACGGGCAACCCATCACTTGAGCCTAGGCTTGACCCGCAACGCCTTGGCCTTCGCCTCGATCACCAGGTACATCACCACGGTAATCAGCAACGGCAGGATGAAGTAGATCGCCCGGTAGGCGATCAGACCCGCCAGCAGGCTGCCCCGCGACACTTCATGTTGCAGCAGCGCAACGAACACCGCCTCCAGCACCCCAAGCCCTGCCGGAATGTGGGTGATCACCCCGGCAATGCTGCTGATCAGCAACACCCCGAGCACCATCGGATAATCCAGTTTGCCGGGCAGCAACGTGAAGATCACCGCCGCCATCAACGACCAGTTCAGCGCGCCCAGCGCCAGTTGCAGCACCGCCATGCGCAGCGAAGGCAGGTTGATTTCCATGCCGCGAATCGTCCACGCCCGGCGCTTGGAAAACCGGCAGGCCACCAGGTAACCGGCGCTCACCAGCAACAACAGCGCGCCGACGCCTTGCAGCGCATCGCTGCTGAGTTTCCAACCCGGCGGCATGGTCACCAGGGCGCTGCTGAACACCACCCCGGCCAGGGTCATGTAGCCGAACCAGTTGGTGGCCAGGCTCAGGCCGAGAATCTTGGCAATATTCCCGGTGCTGACCCCCAGCCGTGAATACAGCCGATAGCGCATGGCGATGCCACCGACCCAGGCGCTGAGGTTGAGGTTGAACGCGTAACTGATCACCCCCACCGGCAAGATCTGCCGCCAACCCAATTTCTGGCGGATGTAGGTGCGGCCGATCAAGTCGAAGCAGGCATAGGTGATGAAGCTGGTGACGGTCAGCGCGGCGGCGATGACCAAGGTGCGCACCTTGAAAGCGGCCAGGGTGGCGAACACTTCGGCCCAATCGATGCGTCGGGCCAAGGCGGTAAACAGCACGATCAACAGCAGGAAAAACGCCAGGCTCAGCGGTCTTTTCCAGCGGCTCCAGCGGGATTTGGGCTTGGACTGTTCCGGCCCATGGGCAGCTCTCGGCGCGGTGTGCGCTTCAGAAGGGGTCATGGGGGGCGCTCCGGACCGCCGACGGCGGCGAAAAGGGTTTCAGACGCGGTTTATGGGCCGGTAGCAAGCCGGCCCAGGCCGGGAAATGGCGCAAAAAGTGGAACACCATGAAACCGATGGTCATGCGCCACAACAGGCCGCGGGGGGCGCGGTCCTCGGGCATGGCGGCGCAATGGTAGCGGCTCAGGTAGTCGAGGCGCTCGAACAGCTCGCGGTTGAACGCCCGGTCGCGGATCAGCACATTGGCTTCCAGGTTCAGGGACAAGCTCAGCGGGTCGAGGTTGCTCGAACCCACGGTGCTCCAGTCCTCATCCACCAGGGCGACCTTGCCGTGCAGGGGGCGCTCGCAATATTCGTAGATCACCACGCCGGCCTTGAGCAGGTAGCTGTAGAGCATGCGGGCGGCGAGCTTGGCGATCATCATGTCCGGCTGGCCCTGCAGGATCAGTCGTACTTCCACGCCACGGCGCGCGGCATTGCGGATCTCGCGCAGCAACCGGTAGCCAGGGAAGAAATAGGCGTTGGCGATCACCACCCGCCGTTGGGCCCTGCGCAGTACTTGCAGGTAGACCTCTTCGATGTCGGTTTGATGTTCGTGGTTATCCCGGTAAACCAGGCGCACCTGGCCGTCGTGGTCGCTGAACGCCAGCTCGTTGCGACGGCTGCGGCGGCGTTGCCACCAGTATTTGGCCCGGGCCGGTCGGCCGCTTTGCAACAGCGCGAAGTGATGGATATCCACCACCGCCGGGCCTTTGACCTCCACGCAATAGTCCTGCTTGGCCTCGGGGCCGAAATCGCCCAGGTGATCGGCGGAAAAATTGATCCCGCCGATAAACGCAATCACCCCGTCCACCACCACGATTTTGCGGTGCAGGCGGCGGAACCAGTTGGTGCGGATCCCCAGGTGCCGAGGCGCCGGGTCGAATATCTGCAAGCGCACCCCGGCGTCGCTCAACGAGGCCAGGAAAGCGGTGGTCAGCTCACCGCAGCCGAAGCCATCGAGGCTGACGGTGATGCGCACGCCACGCTCGGCGGCTTCGACCAACAGATCCCGCAGTTCATAGCCAACCTTGTCCTCGAACAGGATGAAGGTCTCCAGGAGGATTTCAGTTTCGGCCCGACGAATGGCCTCGAAGACTCTGGGGAAATACTCCTCGCCGTTTTCCAGCAGCTTGACGCGATTGTTGCCGTGCCAGCCGTATTCGATATCCGTCAGCGCCGGGTTGCGCTCGGAGGGTGGCGACTCGACCTGCTCAACCGTCGCCTTGTTCATCGTCGCGCTCATAATTGGATCTCCACCGACAGCGGTGCGTGGTCGGACAGGTGTGACCAAGGGCGTACATTCAATACTTTGGCATGACGGGCCTTGAGGTTGCGCACGTAGATGCGGTCCAGACGCAGGACCGGCAGTCGCGCCGGAAAGCTGCGGGCCGGTTTGCCCCACTGTTCGGCGAACACTTCGCGCAGGCCACTGGGTTCGAGCAGTTCACTGGCCTTGCCGCGCCAGTCGTTGAAGTCGCCAGCGACGATCACTGGCGCGTCGGGCGGCAGTTCGCTCAAGCGCTGGCAAAGCAGCTTGAGTTGCGCGACACGATGACCTTCGCGCAGCCCCAAATGCACGCAAATGGCATGCACTTGCGGTCCATCGCCCGGTAGGCGCAGCACGCTGTGGAGCATGCCGCGGTTTTCGTGGCCGCTGATGGACACGTCCAGATTGTCGTGGCGGATGATCTGGAATTTCGACAACAGCGCGTTGCCGTGGTCGCCCGCCGGGTACACCGCGTTGCGCCCGTAGGCGAACTGCGGCCAGAGGCTGTCGGCGAGGAACTCGTATTGCGGCATGCTCGGCCAGTTGCTGTAGCGCTGGGGGTGGTGTTCGTGGGTGCCGTGGACTTCCTGCAAGAACACCACGTCGGCGGACACGCTGCGCACCGCTTCGCGCAGTTCCGGCAGGATGAAGCGCCGGTTCAGGGCGGTGAAGCCCTTATGGGTGTTGACCGTCAGCACGGTGAAGTGGCTGACCTGGTCGAAATCCTGGGGCTGTGGCTGGGTCGGCTCGTGGGTCGCTTCGCCGGTTTCCGGGCGGTTCATGGCAATACCCCTTCGGCCGGGCGCTCGCCGGGTGCGGTGGCGAGGTCCTTGTCCAGATGGAAGTGTTCCAGCAAGTGGCGCGCGTCATAGGGCGCGCGGACTTTGATGTCGTTGTCGAAATAGCAGAACACTTCCCGGCTTTTGCGGGCCCGAGGTTTCTTGTCGGGGTCGATCAGGTGGGCGTCGGCGGGTTGCTTGCCGTGGCTCCAGGCCTCGATCCGGCTGCCCCAGCGCTTCAACGCTTCGTCGGTATAGCCGCTGGCGTACAGCTGCTCGGCACCGTGCAGGCGCAGGTAGACGAAATCGCTGGTGACGTCTTCGCGGTAGGGCCACTTACCGGCCGTGTCGGCGATCACCAAGGCCACGTCGTAGCGCTTGAGCAACGTGACGAAGTGCGGGTCGATAAAACTGTCATGGCGGATTTCTACGGCGTGGCGCAGTGGGCGCTTTTTGTCAGTCATGATGCTGGCGTGGCCGTCCAGGCGCGGCTCGTGCTCGTGGGCCAAGGCGGCGGCGCCTTCGGTGTCGTGGGGCAGCTGCTTGAGGAAGACCTCGAACAGTTCCGAGTCGAATTCGAAACTGGGCGGAAACTGCCAGAGGATTGCCCCCAGTTTTTCCTTGAGTTCCAGCACGCCGGAGGCAAAGAAGTTGGCCAACGGCTTGCGGATGTCCCGCAGGCGCTTGATGTGGGTGATGAAACGCGGGGCCTTGACGCTGAACACGAAGCCGGGCGGTGTCTCGGCATACCACTGGGCATACCGTTCGGGGCGTTGCAGGGCGTAGAACGATCCATTGATTTCGATGCTGTTGACCGCTCGCGAGGCGAATTGCAATTCCCGTTTCTGAGTCAGCCCCTTGGGGTAGAAATCCCCCCGCCAAGGTGTGTAGCGCCAGCCGGAAATACCAATGTGGATCGCCGTCATGTATCCCTCCCGTGCCAATGACCTCGTACTGCCTGTGTCTTGTGATGACTGTTGCGCGGTCCGGAAAGTTTCGATGGGGTGCCCAGCGGTGGGGGGGCGTGCCCGTTGTGTGGGAGCAAGGCTTGCCCGCGAACAGGCGCCTCGATGCCTGAAAGACTGCGGTGCCGCTATCGCGAGCGAGCCTTACGCCCACCTGAATTCCCTCGCCAGCCGGGTGGTGTTGCCCAAGCGGTTGATCAAGGAACCGAAGGAGGGGAACGAAGCATCTGGTGAGCTACTGGCCGCAATTTTTATGGATGACCTTATTGCGCACTTCAGTCATCGCTTGATCATCCAACGCCACCCAAAGATGCTGCTTGCCAGCAATCTGCGCCGCCACCGGCAAACCATCGCGATACACCAGTCGATTAGTCGCCAATGCCGGCACTTTCGGCCCCGGCAGCAAGGTGCCGGCCAAGTTCAGCGGGTCGACGCCGCACACCGCCACCAGGCTGCCGTCGGAGGGGCGCCGACGGGTCTCGCGCAGCAGTGGGATGGCTTCGGGCAGGGCGAATTGTTCGCCCGCCAGCCCACTGACAAAACGCCCGCCACGAATCTCGCCCCGCGCCTCCAGGCGATGAAAGGTGCGCAGCAGCTCGCGCCAGCTCGGCAACCAATCCGCCTCCCGCTCCAGCAAGCGCCAGAACACCACGCCGTAACGGCGCAGCAGGGTCATGGCGATGTGTTCCAGGGTTTGCGGCGCGGTGGGCGCGGGGCGGTTGCCCTCCACGGGCACCGCTTGACTGCGGCGCAACAAGGCCCAGCGGCCGGCGTCGTCCATGCCACCGACAAACGCTCCACGCCCGCGCCGACTGCTGCGGGCCTGGCGTTTGCTGGCCGGGGTGATCAGCGCGCGCAAGCCGGCGAAACTGTCGGCATTCACCCACCCGGCGCCCACCAGTTCCTGCAAGGCGATTTCCAGTTCGCTGCGCAGCAGGTGGGCTTCGTGGACCAGTTCATCGAAAAACAGTGCGCCGTGTTCGCTGAGGGCCTGATGGACTTTTTGCGCCTTGGGCGACAACTCATCAAGGGCCGTTTGCCCGGCCAGGCTGCTCCACAATGTCACCTGGCTGCGCGGCAGCAACACCACCGGCGTGCTGCGCAGGGCGCTGGCGGAAGGCTTCTGGCGCGTGCTCAGGCGCGTCCATACCCACTTGCCATTGCGGCACAACTCATCGAGCCAACGGGGCGAATAGTCCTTGACCCGCGCCGGCAGCAGGTCGCTGTCCCAGGCAGAGGCAGCGGCCGGGAAGCCTTCGAACTGGCCCAGGATCGATGGCAACACGGCATTGCCCCGGCCTTGGGTCGACGATGACAGGTGCTGCCAGTCGAACAGAAACCGCATGAAATCCTGCAACGTCACGGGTTCGATTTCCCGGCGCAGGCGCTTGACCGTGTAGCGATGGATCCGCGCCAGCAAATGCCGCTCGCACCATTCCTCTTGCCTGGTGCCCGGCGTGAACCGTCCGCGCAGCACATAGCCTTGTTGTTCAAGCTGCGCCAGGGCCTGGGTGACCTGCGGGGTCGACAGCCCCAGCGGGTAGGCGATGGCCTTCAACGGTAACGGACCAAAGGCACTGAGTCGGGCGCGGAGCACTTCCACCAACGCTTCGTCACCGCCCCAGGCTTCATCGAAACCTGCCAGGGCGGTCAGCGCCGGTTGCCAGCGGGCTTGTGGATAAAGGGCTTGCAGGCAGGTCAGGCGCTCCAGCGGCACCCACAGACCACGCTCGGCAGTGATCTGCAGGTGGCTGGCGCGACCACTCGCGGCCAATGCCTGCAGCCAATCCAGCCACGGCGCGTGGGTGTCGGCTTCACTGTCGGCGATGCAGGCCAGGCTCATCAAGGCTTCATGCATCTCATCGAGATTGGCCGGTGTCGGCCAGGCCTCACAGCGGACCGACTGGATGGCGTCGGCGTCCAGTGCGCCCAGGTCGTCGGTGGCCTGTGGATCGCTCCAGCGCCGGTTGATCACGGCCTGGGTCCGCCGTTCTTCCAGCGGCGCATCGTCGAGAAAGGTGTAGGGGCGGGCGCTGAGAATTTCGGCCGCCAGCGGTGAGGGTGCTGGCAGGTCGCGGCTGATCAGGCGAACCTTGCCCGCTTCCATGCGCCGCAACAGCGTCAGCCAGCCTTCGCTGTCCATGGCTTCGTGCAGGCAATCGTCGAGGGTCTGTTCCACCAAAGGGTGGTCGGGGATCTCACGCTCGCCGGCCAGGTTTTCCAGGCAGGCGATCTGGTCCGGAAACACGCTGGCAATCAGGTCCTCGCTTTTCATCCGCTGGATCTGCGGCGCGACTTTGCGTCCGCCGACATAGCGCGGCAAGGCCAGGGCCACGCCAGCGTTCCAGCGCCAGCGCACGCCGAACAGCGGTGCATCCAGCACCGCCTGGACCAGGATCTGTTCGGCGCTGTGGCTGTTGAGGTAGCGCCAGACCTCGTCCAGTTCGAAGCTGTGACTGGTGGACAGTGAGAGCACGATGGCGTCTTCACTGGCGGCGGCCTGCAATTCGAAGTTGAAAGTGCGGCAGAAACGCTTGCGCAAGGCCAGCCCCCAGGCGCGGTTGATACGGCTGCCGAAGGGCGTGTGGATGATCAGTTGCGTGCCGCCGGACTCGTCGAAAAAACGCTCCATCAGCAACGTGTCCTGGGACGGCAGGGCGCCGAAGGCCTGGCGCGCCGGGGCCAGGTAATCCACCAGTTGTTCAGCGCTGGCCAGGTTCAGTTGCAGGGTACCGGTGAGCCAAGCGAGGGCCGATTGCAGGTTGCCCGGCGTGGCGCCGAGCAGTTGATCCAGCTGGGCTTGCAGGCGCGCCACGGCCAGGGACAGTTCGGCGCTGCGCCCAGGCGCTTCACCGAGCCAGAACGGGATGGTCGGCGGCTGCCCCTGGGCATCCTCGACCCGCACGCGGCCGGTCTCGACGCGAATGATGCGATACGACGTATTGCCCAACTGGAACACGTCGCCAGCAATGCTCTCTACCGCGAAGTCTTCGTTGACGCTGCCGATGTTCAGCCCTTGGGGTTCGAGCAGCACGCTGTAGTCGGCATTGTCTGGAATGGTGCCGCCGCTGGTCACCGCCGTGAGCTTGCTGCCCCGACGCCCGCGCAAGGTCCGGGTCACGGCATCGCGGTGCAGGTAGGCGCTGCGCACGCCCAGGCGGCCATTGAGGCCTTCGGCGAGCATCTGCAACAGCGCCTGGTAATGCCCTTCGTCCAGTTCCGCGTAGGGCGCGGCGCGGCGCAAGGTTGCCAGCAGCGCTTGTTCCGACCATTCCTGGCAACTGACTTCGGCGACGATCTGCTGGGCCAGTACATCCAGCGGCGCCTTGGGGATGTGCAGGATGTCGAGTTCGCCACGGCGTACGCAGTCGAGCAGGGCGGCACATTCGATCAAGTCGTCGCGGGTGGTGGCGAACAGGCGTCCCTTGGGCGTGCCACCGACCTGATGGCCGGAACGGCCGACCCGTTGCAGGAATGCCGAGATCGAGCGGGGCGAGGCGATCTGGCACACCAGGTCGACATCGCCAATGTCGATGCCCAGCTCCAGGGACGCGGTGGCGATCAGCACCTGCAGTTCGCCGCGTTTCAGGCGTTGTTCGGCGTCGAGGCGAAACTCTTTCGCCAGGCTGCCGTGGTGAGCGGCCACGGCGTCCTTGCCCAGGCGCTCGCTCAGATGACGGCTCAGGCGTTCGGCCAGGCGCCGCGTATTGACGAACACCAGGGTGGTGCGATGTTTCCGGGCCAGCTCGGCGAGGCGGTTGTAGACCTGTTCCCACACGTCATTGGCCATCACCGCCGACAGCGGCACTGGCGGCACCTCGATGTCCAGGTCCCGGGGGCGGGCGTGGCCGATGTCGACGATTTCACAGCCGCGTCCTTCGCCGACGAGAAAACGTGACACCGCTTCGATGGGCTTTTGCGTGGCGGACAGGCCGATGCGCATCAGCGGTTCGGCGCACAGGGCTTGCAGGCGCTCCAGGCTCAAGGCCAGGTGGCTACCGCGCTTGCTGGCGGCGATGGCGTGGATTTCGTCGACGATGACCGTGCGGGTGCTGGCGAGCATCTGTCGGCCGGAGTCGGAGCCGAGCAGCACGTAGAGCGATTCGGGGGTGGTCACCAGGATGTGCGGCGCGGTCTTGCGCATCGCCGAGCGTTCTTTCTGCGGTGTGTCGCCGGTACGCACGGCGGTGGTGATGTGCAGCGGCGGCAGGTCCATCCGTCGCAGCTGTTCGGTGATGCCGGCCAGCGGATTTTGCAGGTTGATCTGGATATCGTTGCTCAAGGCCTTGAGCGGAGAGACATACACCACCAGCGTCTGGTCCGGCAGGCCGCCCTGTTCCAGGCCGCGATGCACCAGGTCATCGAGCACGGCGAGAAAAGCCGTCAGGGTCTTGCCCGAGCCGGTAGGCGCCGCCACCAGGGTCGAGCGACGCTGGCCGATCAACGGCCACGCTTGGGCCTGGGCGGCCGTGACCGCCGGGAATGTCTGGCTGAACCAGGCGCGAACGGCGGGGTGAAAGCCGGCCATGGCGTGGTTGGCTGCAAGGGGCAGATTCATGGGGGCAGTTTAGGCGGGTGGGGTGGGGAAGATGCAAGTACCGTCCGGGACCTCTACTGCCTGTTCGGACCTCTTCGCGAGCAAGCCCGCTCCCACAGGGGAATGCATTCCAAATATGGGAGCGGGCTTGCTCGCGAAGAGGTCCTTGAAGTCGGCCAAAAACCCAGGATCTGCACATTGCGGATGACGGTTGCGCACTAAACCCGCAAAATGCAACGATTCCGGCAACGCCTGTGGGCGTTGTCGACCTCATTTTTGTGCCAATAGACTGGGCCTGCTGACTTTATGCGAATGCGCCTTATGTTACTGGGCGGCGGAAATGCCCTTGGGCAGGCGCTGATTCGCCTCGGTGCAGAAGAAGACATCGGTTTTCTTGCCCCCCGCCCACCCGAAGACGGTTGGGATGCCGCGAGCCTGACGCAACTGCTCGACGACACCCGCCCGGACGCCTTGATCAACCTGGCGTACTACTTCGACTGGTTCCAGGCCGAGGCCGTCAGCGAGCAGCGCCTGGCCAGCCAGGAGCGCGCTGTCGAGCGCCTGGCTGAGCTGTGCCAGCATCACAACATCGTTTTGCTGCAACCCTCGAGCTATCGCGTGTTCGATGGTTCCCGCGCCACGGCCTACAGCGAGAAGGACGAGCCCGTGCCCCTGGGCGTGCGCGGCCAGGCGCTGTGGCGGATCGAGCAAAGCGTGCGCGCCACCTGCCCGCAACACGTGCTGCTGCGGTTTGGCTGGCTGCTGGACGACAGCGGCGATGGCATTCTCGGGCGTTTCCTGGCCCGGGCCGAACAACCCGAAGAGCTGTTGCTGGCTGACGACCGCCGCGGTAACCCGACGCCGGTGGACGATGCCGCGCGCGTGATCATCTCGGTGCTCAAGCAACTCGATTGCGCCGCGCCGCTGTGGGGCACCTATCATTACGCCGGCCACGAGGCGACTACACCGCTGGCGCTGGGCCAGGCGATCCTCACCGAAGCCCGCGCCCTGCATCCGCTGGCCATCGAGTCGCCCACCGCCCAGGCCCATGCCGCACGGCCGGACGCCGCGGAAGAACCGCAGCACGCGGTGCTGGCCTGCAAGAAAATTCTGCACACTTTCGGGATCAAGCCCCGCGCCTGGCGCGCGGCACTCCCGAGCTTACTGGATAGGTTTTATCGCCATGGCTGAAGGCCCTGTTTTAATCACCGGCGGCGCGGGTTTCATTGGTTCGCACCTGACCGACGCCTTGCTCGCCAAGGGACATTCGGTGCGCATCCTCGATGACCTGTCCACCGGCAAACGCAGCAACCTGCCGCTGGACAACCCCGCGCTCGAACTGATCGAAGGCGACGTCGCCGATCCCGCGCTGGTGGCGCGGGCCATGGCCGGTTGTAGCGCCGTGGCGCACCTGGCGGCGGTGGCCTCGGTGCAAGCCTCGGTGGACGACCCTGTGCGCACCCACCAGAGCAATTTCATTGGCACCCTGAATGTCTGCGAAGCCATGCGCCAGAACGGTGTGAAACGGGTGCTGTTCGCCTCCAGCGCAGCGGTCTACGGCAACAACGGCGAAGGCGAGTCCATCGACGAAGAAACCCCCAAGGCTCCGCTTACGCCGTATGCCTCGGACAAGCTGGCCAGCGAGTTCTACTTTGACTTCTATCGTCGCCAGCATGACCTGGAGCCGGTGGTGTTCCGCTTCTTCAACATCTACGGCCCGCGCCAGGATCCGTCCTCGCCGTATTCCGGGGTCATCAGCATCTTCAGCGAACGGGCGCAGAAAGGCCTGCCGATCACCGTGTTTGGCGACGGCGAGCAGACCCGGGATTTTGTCTACGTCGAAGATCTGGTGGATTTGCTGGTGCAGGCCATCGAGAAGCCTGAGGTGGAAGTGGGCGCGGTGAACGTCGGCTGGAACCAGGCCACGACCCTCAAGCAGATGCTCCAGGCCCTGGCCGCCGTGGTGGGCGATCTGCCGCCGATCAGCTACGGCCCGGCGCGCTCCGGCGACATCCGTCATTCGCGGGCCGACAACCATCGGCTGTTGCAGCGCTTCAGTTTTCCACCGCAAACACCGATGAGCGTGGGGCTGGCGCGGTTGTTGGGGCGCTGAGTTCTCAGCAACCATGAACTAAATGTGGGAGCGAGCCTGCTCGCGATAGCGCAGTGTCAGTCAACAATATTGCTGACTGATCCACCGTTATCGCGAGCAGGCTCGCTCCCACCGTTTTTTCTTACCCTCAAGTGTGGGTCAGAACTTGTAGCCCAACCCGACCATGTAGATCCATGGGTCCACATCGACATTCACCTTGGCCCGTGTGCCGCCGGCCACGGCGTTGTTGTCCACATACGCGGTGGTGTCGATGTCGATGTAGCGAATCTGGCCGTTGATCATGACGTTGTCGGTCAACATGTAGTCAGCGCCCACTTGCCATGCCATACCCCAACTGTTGCTCGCGCGGAAATTGCTGAAGCCATTGGCACTGGCTTCGCTGCCAACGTGTTCGTCGTAGATCCAGGTGTAGTTGATGCCCGCGCCGACATAAGGCTGGAACGTCGACTTGGCGTCGAGTGGGTAGTAGACCAGGCTCAGGGTTGGCGGCAGGTGCTTGAGGGTGCCGAGCTTATTGTTGGCCGCGCCCAGGGCGGTGCCTTTGATTTTTACGTCATGCTCGAACGGCGAGGCCGCCAGCAGTTCGATCCCCAGGTTATTGGTGATCATGTAGGCGAAGTTCAAGCCCAGCTGCGTGTCGCTGCTCATGGTCGCCTTGCCGCCCAGGTCGGCGCCGGCCAGAGGGCCACGGTCTACCTTGACGCTGGAGCTGTCGGCTTCCGGGTTGACGGTGATAGCACCGGCGCGAACGATAATATCGCCGGCCGTGTGGGCCTGGGCGAGTGGGGCTGTGAGCGCGAGGGCAACGAGGGAAGCGCTGAGCAAGGACTTGTTCATGAGGGCTCCAGAGGGCATCAAAATTTAATGTCCCATGATACGAAGCCGTCTGGCCCGGTCTTTTGACTCAGCTCAATAAAATCGCTGATGTGAAATTTGAGGGTGCCATCGCGAACAAACTCGCTCCCACATGGGATCGAGTTTCTTCAGAAGAAATACGATCCAACTGTGGGAGCGAGCCTGCTCGCCATAGCGACCTCAAAAACCACACATCACTACCGGACTTACTCCGGCAACTCATACACATAAATCTTCTCGGCCTCCATCTGATACCCGGCATCGGCCAGATCACTGGTGGACGGCTTGACCTGCATCGGCCCTTCGACCCAGTACGGTTGATACAACTCGTCGAGCTTGACCCCAATTTCACTTTTCACATGCACGATCTGGTTGGACGGCGGTGGCGGTACGTGGATGCAGGCGCCGAAATACGGCACCAGCAAAAAGTCCGTGGTGCGACCTTCCTCGCTGACTTCCAACGGCACGATGTAGCCCGGCAAACGAATCTGCTGGCCATCGAGGGCCTTGACCACCGGGGCATTGGGCAGATCCTGCTTGGCGGCTGGACTGGACTCGGCGGCCAGGGCATCGCTCATCTTCGACAAATCGTGCAGCGGGGTCATATTCGGCACTTCCGGCGGCGCGTCCGGCGGGATCATTTCTGACCAGGCCAGGTCCCTCGGCTCGGCCGCACACAGGGGCAGGGCGACCATCATCAACAGGGCAAGCAGGGCGCGGGGCATCTTCAAGGTCCTCATAGACGGATCGACAGGCCGTCGGCCAACGATTGGCGATAGGCGCGCCAGGCCGGCACACTGCCCATCAGCAGGGCGGCGAGCAGGATGCCAGCCAGCAGCATCCATTCATATTCGCTCGGCCAGCTCAGCGGCAGATACAAGCCATAGGCCGACTGCACGTAACCCTGGGCGGCGGCGATGCCGATGTACAGCAAGGCCAGTCCAGCGGTCACCCCGGCCAGCGCCAGGGCGAAGGCTTCGAGCACCAGCAGCGTCGCGATGTGCCACGGCCGCGCGCCCACCGAACGCAGGATCGCCATTTCCCGGCGACGCTCATTGAGACTGGTGAGGATCGCCGTGAGCATGCCGATCAACCCGGTGAGCACCACGAACAACGAAATCACGAACAAGGCTTTTTCCGCCGTGCCCATCAGGCTCCACAATTCCTGCAGCGCCACGCCCGGCAGGATAGCCAGCAACGGCTCACCGCGGAATTCGTTGATCTCGCGTTGCAAGGCAAAGGTGGAAATCTTGCTGTTAAGACCGAGCATGAGCGCGGTGATCGCCTGGGGTGTGAGGTCCATGTTGCGGGCCTGGTCGGCGCTGATGCGGCCATTGCCCTGGGCCGGCACGCCGTTTTTCCAGTCGATGTGGATCGCCTCCATGCCGCCGAGGCTAATGTGCAGCGTGCGGTCCACCGGGGTGCCGGTGCGCTTGAGAATCCCG
This sequence comes from Pseudomonas sp. RL_5y_Pfl2_73, assembly GCF_963970515.1. Lineage (NCBI taxonomy): Bacteria > Pseudomonadati > Pseudomonadota > Gammaproteobacteria > Pseudomonadales > Pseudomonadaceae > Pseudomonas > Pseudomonas sp. RL_5y_Pfl2_73. The sequence goes on from NZ_CAXAPD010000019.1 coordinate 58,531, forward strand.
ACCACGGTGAAGGGCTTGTCGTCGTGCTTGACCAGGCTGACCACCGCCACACCGTGGGCCAGCACCAGCTTGTCGCCGAGCTTGTAGTGCAGCGCCTCGGCCACCTCGGCACCCAGCACCACTTCGAACGGATCGGTGGCGAAAGCCCGGCCGGCGGCCAGTTCCAGGTGTTGCTGGCGGCCGTACTGGTAATGCTCGAAGTAGGCCTCGGTGGTGCCCATCACCCGATAGCCACGGTGGGAATCGCCAAGGGACATGGGGATCGCCCACTTCACTTTCGGGTTGCTGGCGAAATGTTCGAAGCTGTCCCAGCGGATGTTGTTGGTGGCGTTGCCGATACGAAACACTGAATACAACAGCAGGTTCACGGAGCCGGAGCGGGCGCCGACGATCAGGTCGGTGCCACTGATGGTGCTGGCGAAACTGGCCCGCGCCTCGGTACGTACCCGCTCCACTGCCAGCAACAAACAAACAGAAAGGGCGATGGCAAACGCGGTGAGGATCGCCGTGAAGCGACGGTTCGCCAGGCTGGCCATGGCTAGACGGAACAAATACATCTCAAACCTCGAGTGGCGTGGCGGCGCGATTGAGATTGGCCAGCGACAGGTTGCGGTCGAACAGCGGCGCCAGGCTCTGGTCGTGGCTGACGAATAACAGGCTCGACCCGGCCTCGCGGCATTCGGCGAACAACAGCCGCAGGAAGTTTTCCCGGGCGTCGTAGTCCAGGGCTGAAGTCGGCTCGTCAGCGATGACCAGTTCCGGTTGGCCGATCAGCGCCCGGGCGGCGGCGACCCGTTGTTGCTGGCCGATGGACAACGAGTCGGCGCGCCGCTCCAGCAGGTTTGGATCGGTCAGCCCCAGGTGGGCCAGCAGCGTGGCGGCGGCTTGATCGACGCTGCCGTGGCGCTGGATGGCCCGTTGCGCACGTAGCTTGGAAAAGTGACAGGGCAGTTCGACGTTTTCGCGTACCGAGAGAAACGGCAGCAGGTTGAACTGCTGGAAGATATAGCCGGTGTGGTCGACGCGAAACCGATCGCGACTGCCGGCGCCCAGTTCGGTGAGTTCCTGGCCGAGCAGGCGGATGCTGCCGCGATCCGGTGTCTGCACACCGCCCAGCAGCCCCAGCAAGGTGGTTTTGCCGCTGCCGCTCGGGCCCTTGAGAAACAGCGTCTCACCGGCCTCCAGGCGAAACGCCGGGATATCCAGCAATGGCGGATGCCCGGGCCAGCTGAAGCCCAGGTTGGACAATTCGATGAGTGCTTGGGTCATGTTTGCCGCTTCAAGTAGTGGAACCTGTGGAACACCAGTGGGAGCTGAGCTTGCTCCCACCAGGCTTGCTCCCACATTGGGTTTTGCGCTGAATCAGAATTTCAGGGCTGGCGCCTTGGCCGTCACTTCCACGCCTTGCTGGCCGCTCGGGCTGATCAGTTGTACCTGAATTTTCTGGGTGGCCGGGAAGGTTTTGAACAGGGTCGCCAGGTCCAGGTTCTTCAGTGCACCCGGGGCAGCGCAGGTGAATTGGTAGTGGGCATGGATCTCACTGTGTTCGCCGTGGTGCTCGTCGCCGTCGGCATCTTCGTCATGGTCTTCGTGGTCTGGTTCATCGCCGAACAACGGGCTTGCCAGTTCCTGTTGGGCCACGCTGCATTTGGCGGCGGCCGGCAGGTTGAACAACGCCAGTGGCTTGTCCAACTGCGCGCGTACGGCGGCGACCTTGGCCTTGTCGGCATCGCTGGTGGCGGCGTGTTCGAAGCCCACCAGGTTCATCGCCGGGCTTTCCAGTTCCAAATCCAGGGTCTGGCCGTCCAAGGCGGCGTTCAATCGACCCACACCGTGTTCATGGGCGCCGAGGCTTGCGTGCTCATGATCGTGGTCATGGTCATGCTCGACCGCCGCGTGAGCGACAGCCAATGGCAGCAGGGCGAACGGCAAAGCGAGAAGCAGACGACGCATGACGGGTCTCCGAAAAGGTTATGTAATCTTATAACGAAAGTGCGGAGAGTTTGACCGTCTGCTTGGCGTCGCGCAAGGGCCATGGGAGCATGCGCACATGAAATATTCAGGAGCACGGTGATGTTGCGGATACGCGGAACCATCGGCGATTGTCCGGTGGACTTGTCGATCGAAATGGATGAGGGCGACTGGGCGCAGCTCGGCGCGCAGTTGCAAGTGGCCAAGCCCGAGGACGTGGCGGCACCGTCGGCCAAGCCGGTGAACCCGGACGATACCCAGTGGCAGATCGCCAAGGAGTTGCTGCGCAAGGCCGGGCAACTGAGCGGCCCGGACTTGCTGGAACAGCTCGAAGGCCTGACCGGCAGCGCCTCGGCGGGCAAGCGCCTGTTGGTGCGCTTGCGCCATAGCCCGGATGTAAAAGTCATCAGCGGCACCGACACACCGCTCTACAGCTGGCACGAAACCGCGTAGGAGCTGACGAGCGAAGCGAGGCTGCGATCTTTACCCCTAACGCTTGAGTCTCGAGCGAAAGATCAAAAGATCAAAAGATCAAAAGATCAAAAGATCGCAGCCTTCGGCAGCTCCTACAGGGCGATCAATACAACGCTGCGAACAGCTTGCGACGATAAGTCGTCACCAGCGGATGGTCGTTGCCCAGCAGTTCGAATACTTGCAGCAAGGTCTTGTGGGGCAGGCCTTCGCTATAGCTGCGGTTACGCACGAACAGTTTGAGCAGCGCATCGAGGGCCGCTTCGTACTGCTGGCGCGCCAGTTGCTGGATCGCCAGTTGGTACACCGCTTCATCGTCCTGCGGGTCTTTCGCCAGGCGCGCCTTGAGATCGGCGGCGTCCGGCAGGTGCTTGGCCAGGCCGAGGAATTGGATCTGCGCCTTGGCGCCGGCGAGGGCGGCCTTGTGCTCGTCGCTTTTTACCGCGTCGAGCACGGTCTGCGCTTCGTCCAGCTCACCGCGCTCGGTCAGGCAGCGGGCATACAGGATCAGGGTCCGGGCGTTGGTGTTGTCTTCACCCAGCAATACCGTGAGCACGGCTTCGGCGTCGGCGAAACGCCCGTCATCGAACAACGCCTGGGCCTGTTCGAATGGGTCAGCCGCGGCCGGAGGCGGCATCTGCACATGAGGCTCGAGCATTGTGCGCACGGCCGATTCCGGCTGGGCACCGGCAAAGCCGTCGACGGGTTGGCCGTCCTTGAACAACACCACCGTTGGCAGGCTGCGAATGCCGAAGCGGGCGACAATGTCCTGCTCGATGTCGCAGTTGACCTTGGCCAGCAGCAGTTCGCCCTGATAGCTCTCGGCAATGGTTTGCAGCATCGGCATCAGTGCCTTGCACGGCGCACACCACTCGGCCCAGAAATCCACCAGCACCGGTTTGTGGAAAGAGTTGGCAATCACCGACTGGTCGAAATCGGCCGTGGTGGCGTCGAAGATGTAGGGCGTTTCCTGAGTCATGGGCAATCTCGTAGAGCGCTTGAATGGGGCAACTATACGGCTTGGTGGGGGGAGGCTGAAAGCGGGGGAGGTCTTTCGTCTTGTTCGGTCTGGTAGGACACCTTCGCGAACAAGCCCGCTTCCACATTGGATTGGCGGTGTACACGAATTTTGTATCCACAGGAGATCGACTGTGGGAGCGGGCTTGCTCGCGAAGCTTTTATCCTAGCCGCGCCGCGCGTGGTACAGGCTCACATGCCGAAACTCCTCCGGTTCGGCCAGGTCCGGCAAGGTCATGGCCTGGAGCATTTCGATGCGTCGGTACAGCGGATGCTGGAAATCCCGCACCCGGGAATCGGCCACCAACGCCTCACGGCCACGGCTGAGAAATTGATCGAGCAGCGGCAGGTTGGCCCGGTCGTAGAGCACGTCGGCGACCAGGATCAGGTCGAAGCGATCAGCCTCGGCGAAGAAATCCGTCGAATAACCCAGCGCCACGCCATTGAGTACGGCATTGGCCTGGCACGCGGCAATCGCCAGTGGGTCCAGGTCGCAGGCCACCACCTCCAGCGCCCCAGCCTTGACCGCTGCGATGCCCGCCACGCCGGAGCCGGCGCCAAAATCCAATATGCGCTTGCCCTCGACCCGCTGCGGCTGTTCGGCCAGATAGCGCGCCATCGCCAGACCGCTGGCCCAACAGAAGCTCCAATAGGGCGGCTCGTGGAGAATGCGGCGGGTTTCATCCGGGCTGAAGGCACGGTCCATGTTGTCGCCGTCGATCAGCCACAATTTCAAGTCAACGCCGGGTAGCGGGCAGGCCACCAGGCGCGCGTCGCCCAGCAACTCACTCAACGCCCGTTGCAGGTCTTGCGGTGCACTCATGGCGCTTTGACGAATTGCAGGGTGCCCAGTGCCTGGGTGGTCGGTTGGCTGATGCGTCGTTCCGGCAGGTGCAGGATCAACTGGCCCGACTGGCTGGCGCGGCCACGCAGCTCCACGCGGGCGCCGACCGGGAAGGCATCAGGGTTGAAACGCACGTGGAAGGGCAGGGCCTGGTTGGTGCCGATCAGGCTGGAGCTGGCGAGCAATTTCTGCGGACGGCCCTTGTCATCGATCACCAGCAACGCCAGTTCGACCTCGGCCCCGGCCGGGATGCCGTGCAAGATGCCGCTCAATTCGCGTTGATACGCTGGCAGCGGCCCCAGCTCGACCGCCTGTCGGGCTTTTTCCTGGGCCTGTTTCGGCGCGGGGGGCGGTGCGGGGGCAGCGGGCTTGGGTGCGTCGCTGCTGCACGCCATCAGCAGGCTGAAAAGACTGAGCAAAACGAGCGATCGTAGCGGCATGTGTGGCTCCTGCAAGGTGAATTCCATGGATCTGGCGGTAGGCCCGTCTATATACCGTAAACCCTATGGCTTGTCTTGCCAGTGGGATGCGCTACCATGGCCCTCCCTTTTTTTGTTGCCTGCCACCATGCACTGTCCCTTCTGCGGTGCCAACGACACCAAGGTCATCGACTCGCGACTGGTCGCCGAGGGCGAACAAGTCCGCCGCCGCCGCGAATGCCTGGCTTGCGGCGAACGTTTCACGACGTTCGAGACCGCTGAACTGGTGTTGCCGCGCCTGATCAAAACCGACGGCAGCCGCCAGCCGTTCGATGAAGAAAAACTGCGCGCCGGCATGCAGCGCGCCCTGGAAAAACGCCCGGTGAGCGTCGAGCGCCTGGAAGCGGCGCTGGTGCACATCAAGCACAAGCTGCGGGCGACCGGCGAGCGCGAGGTCAAATCCCTGGTGGTCGGTGAGCTGGTGATGGCCGAGCTGCAGAAGCTCGATGAAGTCGCCTACATCCGTTTCGCCTCGGTGTACCGGCGCTTCCAGGACCTGAACGAGTTCCGCGAAGAAATCGACCGCCTGGCCCGCGAACCGGTGAAAGAATGACCGCCTCGGCGCAGCAGGCCATCCTCGACGCCCACTACATGGCCCGTGCCCTGGAGTTGGCGCGGCGCGGTCACTACACCACTCACCCCAATCCCCGGGTCGGTTGCGTGATCGTGTGTGACGGGCAGATTGTCGGCGAAGGCTGGCACATCCGCGCCGGTGAACCCCATGCCGAAGTCCATGCCCTGCGCGCCGCTGGCGAACAGGCGCGCGGCGCCACAGCCTACGTGACCCTTGAACCGTGCAGCCATCACGGGCGTACGCCGCCTTGTGCCGATGCGCTGGTCAACGCCGGTGTGGCGCGGGTGGTGGCGGCGATGCAGGACCCCAACCCGGAAGTCGCCGGGCGCGGCCTGCAACGGCTGGCCCAGGCCGGTATCGCCACCGAAAGCGGCGTGCTGGAGGGCGAAGCACGCCAGCTCAATGAAGGTTTTCTCAAGCGCATGGAGCAGGGCCTGCCGTTCGTGCGGGTCAAGCTCGCCATGAGCCTCGATGGTCGCACCGCCATGGAAAGCGGCGAAAGCCAGTGGATCACCGGCGCCGCCGCACGCGCGGCGGTCCAACGCCTGCGCGCCCAGGCCAGCGTGGTACTGACCGGTGCCGACACGGTGCTGGCGGACAACGCCCGGCTGACCGTGCGCGCCGACGAACTGGGGCTCGATGCCGAGCAGACCGCGTTGGCCATGAGCCGTCCGCCGCTGCGGGTGCTGGTGGACGGGCGCCTGCGAGTGCCGCTGGATGCCGCGTTTTTCAAGGCTGGCCCGGCGTTGGTCGCTACCTGCATGGCGGTGGAAGAACAATACGCCAACGGTCCTGAATGCATGATCGTGGCGGGCGATGACGGCCAGGTCGATCTGCATCACCTGCTGGTGGAGCTGGCTGGCCGTGGCGTCAACGAGGTGCTGGTGGAAGCCGGTCCGCGCCTGGCGGGGGCTTTCGCCCGGCAAGGGCTGGTCGACGAGTTCCAGATTTTCATCGCCGGCAAGTTCCTCGGTTCTTCGGCGCGGCCGCTGTTGGACTGGCCGCTGGCGCAGATGAAAGACGCCCCGCAGCTGAAAATCACCGAAATCCGCGCCGTGGGCGATGACTGGCGAGTCATCGCCGTTCCCGTTGCGCAGGCGAGCGTATAATTCCCGGCTTTCGCGCAAGCGGTGGCCCGTTCTCGAGGAGGACTCCATGTTTACCGGCATCATCGAATCCATCGGCAGCATCCGTGCACTCACCCCCAAGGGCGGCGATGTGCGGGTCTACGTCGAAACCGGCAAGCTCGACCTGAGCGACGTCAAGTTGGGCGACAGCATCGCGGTAAACGGCGTGTGCCTGACGGCCGTCGAATTGCCAGGCAACGGCTTCCTGGCGGACGTCAGCCGCGAAACCCTCGACTGCACGGCCATGAACGACCTCAAGAGCGGCAGCCCGGTTAACCTGGAAAAAGCCCTGACCCCCACCACTCGCTTGGGTGGGCACCTGGTCAGCGGCCACGTGGACGGCGTCGGCGAAGTGGTCTCGCGCACTGATAACGCCCGGGCCGTGGAGTTTCGCATCCGTGCGCCGAAGGCATTGGCCAAGTACATCGCCCATAAAGGCTCGATCACCGTCGACGGCACCAGCCTGACGGTCAACGCGGTGGATGGCGCCGAATTCCTGCTGACGATCATTCCCCACACCTTGAGCGAAACCATCATGGCCGCGTATCGGCCAGGTCGCCGGGTCAACCTGGAAGTCGACTTGCTGGCCCGTTACCTGGAGCGCCTGCTGTTGGGCGAAAAGGCCGCAGAGCCTGCCTCGGGTAACATCACTGAAAGTTTTCTGGCCGCCAACGGCTACCTAAAATCCTGACCCAAGGGGGTGCCGCGTGGCGCTCAATAGCATCGAAGAACTGGTTGAAGACATCCGCCAAGGCAAGATGGTCATCCTCATGGATGACGAAGACCGCGAGAACGAAGGCGACCTGATCATGGCCGCCGAATGCTGCAAGGCCGAACACATCAACTTCATGGCCAAGCACGCCCGTGGGCTGATCTGCATGCCGATGACCCGCGAACGCTGCGAGCTGCTGAAACTGCCGCTGATGGCGCCGCGCAATGGTTCGGGTTTCGGCACCAAGTTCACCGTGTCCATCGAGGCCGCCGAAGGCGTGACCACCGGGATCTCTGCGGCTGATCGTGCACGCACCGTGCAGGCTGCCGCCGCGAAAGACGCCAAGGCCGAAGACATCGTTAGCCCCGGTCACATCTTCCCGCTGATGGCCCAGGCCGGTGGCACCCTGGCCCGTGCCGGTCACACCGAAGCAGCATGCGACCTGGCGCGCATGGCCGGTTTCGAAGCCAGCGGCGTGATCTGCGAAGTGATGAACGACGACGGCACCATGTCCCGTCGTGCGGAGCTGGAAGCCTTCGCCGCCGAACACAACATCAAGATTGGCACCATCGCCGACCTGATCCACTACCGGATGATCCACGAGCGTACCGTTCAGCGGATTGCCGAGCAGCCACTGGACAGCGAACTGGGCCAGTTCAACCTGGTGACCTACCGCGACTCGGTGGAAGGTGACGTGCACATGGCGCTGACCCTGGGCACCGTGTGCGCCGAAGAACCGACCCTGGTGCGTGTGCACAACATGGACCCACTGCGCGACCTGCTGATGGTCAAGCAACCTGGCCGCTGGAGCCTGCGGGCCGCCATGGCTGCGGTGGCCGAGGCGGGCAGCGGCGTGGTGCTGCTGCTCGGGCATCCACTCGATGGCGACGTGCTGTTGGCGCACATCCGCGAAACCAGTGACCAGGCGGCGGTAAAAAAACCGACTACCTACAGCATTGTCGGTGCCGGTTCGCAGATCCTTCGTGACTTGGGCGTGCGTAAAATGCGCCTGATGAGCGCACCGATGAAATTTAATGCGATATCCGGTTTCGATCTGGAAGTTGTAGAATACGTGCCCTCCGAATAATGGCCCGGAGATTTCGGCATTATTGTTCAAGGCTTGCTGATTTTATGTGGTGAGGGAGTTTGCTCCCGGCGGGTGTAGGAGCTGCCGAAGGCTGCGATTTTTTGATTTTGATCTTTCGCTTGAGATTCAAGTGTCTGGGTAAAGATCGCAGCCTCGTTGCACTCGACAGCCCCTACGACGTGGTTCGGCGGGAGTAAGTGTCCTCGCCACAACGATGTGCAAGTGAACGAGATGGCGGGATCCACAGCCCTGTATTCGTGGCTAATATCACTGAGGAGCGCGTTATAGAACGCGCTCTGGCTCTTTAAGAGATCTGACGAATGACCCTGAAGACCATCGAAGGTACCTTCATCGCCCCCAAAGGCCGCTACGCTCTGGTAGTAGGCCGTTTCAACAGTTTCGTGGTCGAGAGCCTGGTTGGCGGTGCGGTCGATGCCCTGGTTCGCCATGGCGTGAGCGAAAGCGACATCACCATCATCCGTGCCCCTGGCGCCTTCGAAATTCCGCTGGTTGCGCAAAAAGTCGCTCAAAAGGGCGAATATGCGGCGATCATCGCCCTGGGCGCGGTCATTCGTGGCGGTACTCCGCACTTCGAATACGTGGCCGGCGAATGCACCAAGGGCCTGGCCCAAGTGTCCATGGAATTCGGCGTGCCAGTTGCTTTCGGCGTACTGACCGTTGACTCCATCGAGCAAGCCATCGAACGTTCCGGCACCAAGGCCGGTAACAAAGGTGCCGAAGCTGCCCTGTCCGCCCTGGAAATGGTAAGCCTGCTGGCGCAGTTGGAGGCCAAGTGATTAGCGACGAAAGCGATCGTTTCAACCCGCGCGATCCAAAGCCTGCGGATGCCGGCAAGCCGTCGAAAAGCGTCAAGCGCCGCGAAGCCCGTCAGCTCGCGACCCAGGCGCTGTACCAATGGCACATGGCCAAGCAATCGCTGAACGAGATCGAAGCACAGTTTCGGGTCGACAACGATTTCAGTGATGTGGACGGTGCTTACTTCCGCGAGATCCTGCACGGGGTCCCGCAGTTCAAGACTGAAATCGACACCGCACTCACGCCTTGCCTGGACCTGACCATCGAAGAGCTGGATCCGGTTGAACTGGCGGTGCTGCGCCTGTCCACCTGGGAGCTGCTCAAGCGCGTCGACGTGCCGTACCGCGTAGTGATCAACGAAGGGATCGAGCTGGCGAAAGTCTTCGGTTCCACCGATGGCCACAAGTTCGTCAACGGTGTGCTCGACAAGCTCGCCCCGCGTCTGCGTGAAGCGGAAGTGAAGGCGTTCAAGCGCTGATTGGTGAGACAGGACACTTAATGGGTGAGTTTGAGTTGATCCGTAACTACTTCGCCGCCGCGCCTTGCGCGCAGGGCCGCGAGGGCGTTGCGCTGGGGATCGGCGACGACTGCGCCTTGCTGGCCGTTCCTCCCGGGGAACAGCTGGCGGTGTCCACCGACACGCTTGTGGCCGGTGTGCATTTTCCAGACCCTTGCGACCCGTTCCTGCTCGGCCAGCGCTCGCTGGCCGTGGCGGTCAGTGACCTGGCCGCTATGGGCGCCAACCCTTTGGCCTTTACCCTTGCCCTGACCTTGCCGGCGGTGACCACCGATTGGCTGCAAGCCTATGCCTGCGGTTTGAACCAGATGGCCCAGGCCTGTGGCGTGGCGCTGGTGGGGGGGGACACCACGCGTGGCCCCCTGAGCCTGACCATGGCCGTGTTCGGCCGCGTGCCCTCCGGCCAGGCCCTGACCCGTGGCGGCGCACGCCCCGGCGACCTGCTGTGTGTCGGCGGTGAGCTGGGCAATGCCGCCGGCGCATTGCCGCTGGTGCTCGGCCAGCGCAGCGCCGAACCTGCGATTGCCGAACCGTTGCTGGCCCATTATTGGTCGCCACGTCCGCAGATCGATCTGGGCTTGGCGTTGCGGGGCAAGGCCAGCGCGGCGATGGATATTTCCGATGGCCTGCTGGCCGATTGCGGGCACATCGCCCTGGCGTCTGGGGTGGCTTTGCAGGTTGAACGGGACCGACTGCCATTGTCCAACACTCTGGTAGCGTTTCTTGGCGAGACGGATGCGGCGCAGGTCGCCCTGAGCGGCGGTGACGATTACGTGCTGTTGTTCGCCGTGCCACCGAGCCGACTGTCGGCGTTGCAGGTCGCAGGCTGGCCGATCCACGTGATCGGCAGCGTACTGGCCGGGCAAGGCGTCACGCTGGTCGACAGCGTCGGGCACAACATCACCCCGCCAGTGCGGGGCTATCAACATTTTCGGGAGACACCGTGACAGATCATCCCAACCAGGTTCCGGCAGAGTTCGTTCCACCTTCGGTCTGGCGCAATCCCTGGCATTTCCTGGCATTTGGCTTCGGTTCGGGGACTTTGCCTAAAGCCCCGGGCACCTGGGGCTCGCTGGTTGCGCTACCCTTCATACCGTTGTGGCAGATGTTGCCGGACTGGGGCTATTGGCTGATGCTGGGCATCACCATGCTGTTTGGCTTCTGGCTGTGTGGCAAAGTGGCGGACGACCTTCGGGTGCACGATCATGAAGGTATCGTCTGGGACGAAATGGTCGGCATGTGGATCACCCTGTGGCTGGTACCGGAAGGCTGGTATTGGTTGCTGGTGGGTTTTCTGGCGTTCCGTTTCTTCGATATCCTCAAGCCTTGGCCGATCCGCTGGATCGACCGGCATGTACATGGCGGTGTCGGTATCATGCTCGATGATGTGTTGGCCGGGGTTTTCGCCTGGCTGACAATGCAAGGATTGGTGTGGTGTTTCACCTGAGGGAGTCAGGCATGGGCGTAAGCCGCGCACTACTGCTGTTGCTGTGTTTAGGAGCCTGTGTGGGGGCAAGGGGGGGCGAGTCAACGCCGCTGCCTGACAAGATCCGTGCGGCCAGCGAAGAGTGGGTCGATTACACCCAGGCCGATGGCCAGGGCATGGGCTGGGACATTTTGCGCGCGGTATTCGAGCCTGAAGGCGTCAAGCTGGAGATCCGCAGCGTGCCCTACACCCGCTCGATCGGGTTGGTGCAACGTGGGGAGGTGGACGCACAGGTCGGCGCCTATCGCGATGAAACCGAAGGGCTGCTTTACCCGCATTGGTACTACGATGTCGATCACATCTATGCCCTGGGGCTGGCCTCCAAGCCGTCACCGACGCTGGCGACGATTGGCAGCTATCGACTGGTGTGGATGCGCGGGTACGAATACAACAACTACCTGCCCAACATCCGGCGTTTCAATGAAATTCACCGCGCCGTGGGTATCTTGCCGATGCTGGCCCATGATCGTGCCGATTTTTATATCGATGCGTCGATGGAAATCCGGGATGTGCTCGCCAAGGCCGACGATCCCAAGCAATTCAAACTTTCGCCGCTGATCAATTTGCCGCTGTACCTGGGCTTCGCCAACAACGAAAATGGGCGTGTGTTGCGTGCGCTGTTCGACCGGCGCATGGAAGTACTGGTGAAGAGCGGCGCGTTGAAACCGATTTTCGAGCGCTGGAAGCAACCCTATCCTTTCGACGAGCACGGCAAGCCACCGAAGCCTTGATCAAACTTATCGATGATCATTAGCGCTAATTGAGCCTAAGCGTCTGTCGGGTCGTGCTGTTACAATGCCTGCCTCTGCGAAACTTCAGTACTAGATCAGGAGCACACCGGTGCCTGTCGTTTTTGTTGCCGCTTCCAAGCTGCCAACGCCCTTTGCGCAATTCACCATGCATGGTTTTCTCGATGAAGCCACCGGCCGTGAGCACGTCGTGCTGAGCCTGGGTAATTTCGCCGACGGTACGCCGGTACTGGGCCGCCTGCATTCCGAATGCCTGACGGGCGATGCCCTGTTCAGCCAACGCTGCGATTGCGGTTCGCAACTCGAGGCCGCGTTGCAGGCCATTGCCCGTGAAGGCCGTGGTGTGTTGCTGTACCTGCGCCAGGAAGGACGTGGCATCGGCTTGTTGAACAAGATCCGCGCCTATGAACTGCAAGATGGCGGCGCCGATACCGTAGAGGCCAACGAACGCCTGGGCTTTGCGGCCGACCTGCGTGACTACAGCATTTGCTTGCCGATGCTCGAACACCTGGGTATCAAGTCCCTGCGGCTGATGACCAATAATCCGCGCAAGGTCAAGGCATTGACCGACATGGGCATCGTGGTGGCCGAGCGTGTGCCGCTGCACACCGGTCACAACCCCCACAACAAACTCTACCTGGCGACCAAGGCCAGCAAGCTCGACCACATGATGGGTAACGAGCACCAAGGCGAGGTTGACCGGGCGTGACGCGCGGTCAAGTCCGGCGGCGGCTGTCCGTCAGTTGGTGGAAATACCTGGCCCTGGCCTTGCTGCCACTGTTTGTGATCAATGCGGTGTTCGGCGAGGGCGAAGCGATTCTCCCGGTGCTGGCGATGCCGTTGTTCATAGCCGGCGTGGCGTCGATGTTTGTCAGCCTGCGATTCTTCGGGTCGTATAAACAGGCCCTGATCGCCACTCAGAAAGCCCTCGATACACCCGAAGAACCCCAGGCCTGGATCGATCTGGCGGCCCGTCGCCGCGCCGCTTTCCTGGTGGCTGGGCTACCGGCCTGGGTCGGTGCCCTGGCGGTGTTCGTGGGCCTGGAAGCGGTGCCGTTGATGCTGCTGGCTTTGTCGACCGCCGTGTTGTTCTACCTGTACCGCATCCCGCGCCAACTCGGCTGATGAGCCGCTGGCTGGCGGTCTTGCTGCTGGCCGTCAGCGCCTCGACGATGGCGGCTTCGCGGGTTGTCAGCCTCGCGCCGTCGTTGTCGGAAATCGTCGTTGAACTGGGCTCTGCCGACCTCTTGGTGGGCGTGCTGGATGGCGGTGATCGTCCCCCAATCCTTAAAAACCTGCCTTCCGTAGGGCGTTACGGCCAACTGGACATGGAGCGCTTGCTCAGCCTCAAGCCCGACCTGCTCCTGCTCTGGCCGGGCAGTGTCGGCCCGGCCCAGCGCGAGCAGCTCAAGGGCTTGGGCATCCCCATTTATGCCGCTGAGCCCCGTAGCTTCGACCACCTCATCACACAAATTGAAAACATTGCCATGCAGCTCGGCCGTCCGGAACGGGGTGCCCAACAGGCGGCGCAGTTGCGTGTGCGACTTGAGGCGTTACGCCAGCGCTATCGACGGGACCCGCCGTTGCCGGTGTTCTACCAAGTCTGGGACCGGCCGCTGTACACCGTCGGGGGCGGGCAGATCATCAGTGATGCGCTGGCGGTGTGCGGGGCTTACAACGTCTTTGCCGACCTGAGCGTGCCAGCTCCGCAGGTGAGCGTGGAAGCGGTGTTGCAACGCAATCCGCAGGTCATCCTCGCCACGGAACAGGCGCAACTCGACGCCTGGAAAACCTGGCCGGTGGCACAGGGGCGATTGTTGCTGGTCAATGACAAGGGGTTGGAGCGGCCCAGTGGGCAGATGGTCGAGGCGACGGCCCGGTTGTGTGAGTTGATTGCGCCAGACCGGTAGACCGCGGTGCCTGATTCGCGAGCAGGCCAGTCCAGGCGCTACAGATTCTGGATCAGAGAGAGGGCGTCCAAGTCACCCCAAGCAACCACGCCCGACCTTCTTCCCGATACCCATACTGCTGACCCTCATGGCTATACAGTGCCCGGCTGTAAGCCTTGTCCAACAGGTTATCCACCTTCATCTCCAGCTTAACCTCCCGGGTCAGCGCCCAATTGCCGCGCAACCCGAGCAGGGCATAGCCGCCCAGGGGGTTGCGATTGTTTTCATCGTCGTAGCTGCCACTCACCGCTTGCCAGGTGACGCCCAGGCCCAAGCGGTCGAATTGCCGGTCCAGGTCCAGGCTCAAGGTCCGCCGGGCGCGGCGCGCCAGGGTGTGGCCGCTGTCGCGGTCGCGTGGGTCGATGATGGCCAGGCCCAGGTTGCCCTGCCAGCCGAACACATCCTGCTGGTAGGCCGTCTCAAAACCGTTGATCCGCGCCGAGGCAACGTTCTGCGGGCGTGAGTTGCTGCCAAAGATGATCGCGTCTTCCAGGTCCGTTCGGTACAGCGAGGTCTCCAGGCGGGCGCTCTCGCTCAGTTGGCTGCGCCATTGCAGTTCGTAGCTTTTTGCCGTCTCGGGTTTCAGGTCGGGGTTGCTGAAGTCCGGGTAGTACAGGTCGTTGAAGGTCGGCGCGCGGAAGCTTTCGCTGTAGGTCAGCAACAGGTCGTTGTCCGGATTGATCGGCAGGGTGAGGGTGCCGCTCCAACTGTTCTGGCCGCCAAACTGCTGATTCTGGTCGCGACGCAGGCCCAGTTCGGTGGAGAACGTTTCGGCCTGGAAGCGGTGCTGGATGAACGCGGCACGATTCCAGCGGCTGTCTTCGTCGAACGGCGTACTGCTGTTGATCCGGTCCTGATACCCGTCGCCACCGACGATCAGACTGTTGCGCTCGTCCAGCGTCACGTCGTTCTGCCAGGTCACGGAATCGCGGTAGGTGTTAAACACGTCGCGGACGTCGCTGAGCTTGTCGAAGGTTTTTTCACGGTTCTCGCTGTGGCCCAGTTCCAGGCGTGACTTCCAGGCTTCGTTTATTCGCCCGTCCACATAGGCGCTGAAGCTACTCACCGCAAACTCGCTGTAGGGTTGCTGGGGCAAGGATTTGAAGGTGGCCGGGTCAAAGCGGCCGAACGGGTTGTCGTATTCGCTTTTGCCGCGGTTATCCAGCAGGTTCAGGCCGACTTCCAGGTCATCGCTGGCCGCATGGCTCAAGCTCAGGCTGAAAGACTGGTTGCGGTTGGCATCGTCGTCGCGGTCGCTGGCGTAGGACTCGTGGGTCCGATTGCTTGCGGCGCTTTCGTCGAGGCTGGCGCCGAGGTTGAAGCGGGTCTGGTCGTCGCCGCCGGACAGGCTCAGGCTGCGTTCCCGGGTCTGATGGCTGCCGACACCCACATGCAGGCGCGGTTGCAGGCCTTGCTCGTTGCCGCGACGGGTGAAAATCTGAATGATGCCACCCACCGCATCGGCACCGTAGATCACCGAGCGCGAACCGCGCAGTACTTCCACGCGCTCGATCTGGTTGATGTTCAGGCGCTGCAGGTTGCTGTCGCCGGAGCTGGCACTGGCGATGCGCTGGCCGTCCACCAGCACTAGGCTCTGGGCCGATTTAGTGCCGCGAATGTAAATCCCCGGCAGGCTGCCGCGCCCACCCAGCGGTGCCACCTGCACGCCTGGCACGCGGCTGAGCAAGTCAGTGACACTGGCCGCCTGCAAGCGATCGATGTCGTCGCGGGTGAACACGGTATTGGCGGCGCTGCTGTCGTTGCGGGCCTCGATCTGGCGGTTGGCGCTGATCACGATGTCGGGCAACTTCAGGGCCTGGTCGCGCTCGAAGGTGTCGGCCAGCAGGTCGGGGGCGGGTAGCAGGGAGAGGGCGAGGGCGAGGCGCAGTTTCATGGGGGTCCAATCATGCTTGATTCACACATAACCGGTGTGGGCGAGCTTGCTCGCGATAGCAGTGTGTCAGCCAATGGAATATTGACGGATCTACCGCTATCGCGAGCAAGCTCCCACAGGGGCTTGTGTTGGCTGAACTTACAGCCCCAACAGCTGCAACCGCTGGCGCACCGCCGCTTCGATCCCCACTTCGTCCAGCCCGCATTCGGCCAGCATCTGCGCCGGCTTGGCGTGTTCGACGTAGAGGTCCGGCAAGCCCAGGTGCAGCACGGACTTGAGTATGCTCTCTCGCGCCAGGAATTCGCTGACCGCCGCGCCGGCACCGCCCATGATGGCGTTTTCCTCAATGGTCACCAGCAGGTCATGACTGTTGGCCATTTCGCGCACCAAGGCTTCGTCCAGGGGTTTGACGAAACGCATGTCCACCACGGTGGCGTCCAGGGTATCGGCGACTTTCAAGGCCTCGGCCAGTTGCACGCCGAACACCAGCAGGGCGGTTTGTTTGCCCTGGCGGCGGATCACGCCCTTGCCGATCTCGATGGGTTCGAGGTCGGTCGAGATCGTCGCGTTCGGGCCGCTACCACGCGGGTAGCGCACCGCTGCCGGGCCATTGAACAGGTGGCCGGTGGTGAGCATCTTGCGCAGCTCGTTTTCATCACTCGGGGTCATCACCAGCATGCCGGGGATGCAGCGCAGGAAAGACAGGTCGAAGCTGCCGGCGTGGGTCGGGCCGTCTTCGCCCACCAGGCCGGCGCGGTCGATGGCGAACAGCACGTCGAGGTTCTGTACGGCCACGTCATGAATCAGTTGGTCGTAGGCCCGTTGCAAGAACGTCGAATAGATCGCCACCACCGGCTTGGCGCCTTCACAGGCCATACCGGCGGCGAGGGTCACAGCGTGCTGCTCGGCAATTGCCACGTCGAAATAGCGTTGCGGGTAGCGTTCGCTGAAGGCCACCAGGTCCGAGCCTTCCTTCATTGCCGGGGTGATGCCCACCAGGCGTGGGTCGGCGGCGGCCATGTCGCACAGCCATTGGCCGAAGACGCCGGAGTACTTCGGTCCACCGGCCTTTTTCGGTGCGGCCGCCGGAGCGTCCAGGGGTTCGAGCTTGGTGATGGCGTGGTAGCCGATCGGGTCGACTTCCGCCGGGGCGAAGCCTTTGCCTTTTTTGGTGACCACGTGCAGGAACTGCGGGCCCTTGAGATCGCGCATGTTGCGCAGGGTGGCGATCAGCGTGGGCAGGTCGTGGCCGTCGATCGGGCCGATGTAGTTCCAGCCCAGTTCTTCGAACAGCGTGCCAGGGACCAGCATGCCCTTGGCGTATTCTTCGGTGCGGCGGGCGATTTCCCAGGCCCCGGGCAGGCGCGACAGCACTTTCTTGCTGCCTTCGCGCATGCTGGCGTAGGTGCGGCTGGAGAGGATCTTTGCCAGGTAGTTGGACAACCCGCCGACATTGCGCGAGATCGACATGTCGTTGTCGTTGAGGATCACCAGCATGTTGGCGTCGACTTCCGGCGCGTGGTTCAGCGCCTCGAAGGCCATGCCCGCCGTCAGTGCGCCGTCGCCGATCACGGCAATGGCCTTGCGCTCGCTGTTTTGCAGGCGGGCGGCAATCGCCATGCCCAGGGCGGCGCTGATGGAGGTGCTGGAGTGGCCGACGCCAAAGGTGTCGTATTCGCTCTCGGAGCGACGCGGGAAGGCGGCGATACCGTCCTTCTGACGCAGCGTGCCCATGCGCTCGCGACGGCCGGTGAGGATCTTGTGCGGGTAGGCCTGGTGCCCAACGTCCCAGACCAGCCGGTCGTCCGGGGTGTCGAACACGTAATGCAACGCGATCGTCAGTTCGATGACGCCCAGGCCCGCGCCGAAGTGCCCACCGGTCTGGCCGACCGTGTAGAGCAACTCCAGGCGCAACTCATCGGCCAGGGTTTCCAGCTCGGCTTCACCCAGGCGACGCAGGCCGGCCGGCGTGTTGGCGCGGTCCAGCAGGGGCGTGGTCGGGCGCTTGCGGGGAATCTCTTGAAACGTCGTGGGCATCAGGCGAATCGTTATAGGTATAGAAAGAGGCGGCAGTTTACCTTATGGATCGCAAGCTGCCCACGCGTTGGCCGGAACTTGGCCGATACGCACTTATGAAAGGGGTGAGCTTGTATCAGTTGCGTCGTTCGACGATATATCGCGCCAAGTCGCGCAACGGTTCGGCCGCCGCGTCAAAGGGTCGCAGCGCGGCCAGGGCCTGGTCGCGCAACTCCAGTGCATAGGCCTTGGCGGCGTCGAGGCCGAGCAGGGCCGGGTAGGTCGGCTTGTCGCGGGCGATGTCGGCGCCCTGGCGTTTGCCCAGGGTCTGGGTATCGCTTTCGACGTCGAGGATGTCGTCCTGCACCTGGAACGCCAGGCCGATAGCCCGGGCGTAGGTCTGCAAGGCTTGCAACTGGGCGGGCGTGGCGCGGCCGCTGGCCAGGGCACCGAGCCGGACGCTGGCCTCGATCAAGGCGCCGGTCTTGTGCCGGTGCATGTATTCCAGGGCGCTCTGGTCCAGCTTCAGGCCCACTGAGCCCAAATCGATGGCCTGGCCGCCGACCATTCCGGCAGGGCCTGCCGCCAGCGCCAGGGCGCTGACCATGTCCAGGCGAACCTGGGCCGGGCAATCGCTCAGGGCCGGGTCCAGCAGGGCGCTGAAGGCCAGGCTCTGCAAGCCGTCGCCGGCCAGGATCGCGCAGGCTTCGTCGAATTGCTTGTGGGTGGTGGGCTGGCCGCGACGCAGGTCGTCGTCGTCCATGGCCGGTAAATCGTCGTGCACCAGCGAATACGCATGGATCAGTTCCACCGCACAGGCGGCGCCGTTGGCCTGCTCGGCCCGGCCGCCCAAGGCTTCGCACGCGGCGTAGGCCAACAGCGGCCGCACACGCTTGCCGCCGTTCATCACGCTGTAGCGCATGGCTTCGTACAGGCGCGCCAGTTCCGGGCTCGGGGCGCTGAACAAGCTATCCAATGCAGCGTTGACCCGGGCCTGGCTGCTGGCCTGATAGGCGCCGATCATTCAGGCTGTTCCGCGTCGAAAGGCTCTTCGGTCAGCTCACCGTCACGTTCGAGCAGCAATTGCACTTTCTGCTCGGCCTGGGCCAGCGCCGCCTGGCAATCGCGAGTCAAGCCGATACCCTGCTCGAAGGCGGTCAGCGAGTCTTCCAGCGACAGTTCGCCGTTCTCCAGGCGTTCGACCAGCGTTTGCAGGTCGGCCAGAGATTGTTCGAAATCCAGTGCAGCTTTTTTACGGGCCATGGCGGCTATTCCGGTTGACTGTTAAACCGGCGCGACACTAGCAGACATGGGGGGTTCGGGCAAATCAGGACCGCCGGGCGTCACCCCGATCAGCAAGGATGTCGGAACCTGTGGCGAGGGGATTTATCCCCGCTGGGTTGCGAAGCAGCCCTAAAAGCTGACACCTCGGAGTGTCAGCTGGATTGAGTCCTCAGCTTTGGGGTCGCTTCGCAACCCAGCGGGGATAAATCCCCTCGCCACAAATGATCTCAATCAGCGGGATAGTTGATTCGGTAACGGGTGCTGCGCCCGCCGCCGGGCATCCGCTCCAGGCAACCTTTCTCCAGCAGTTCCGCCAGGTGTCGCGTTGCTGTCGCCTTGGAGACCTTGGCCACGGCTTGATATTGAGCGGCGCTGATCCCCTGCCCGAAGCCTTTTTCGCCGCCATCGAGCAACCGGTTCAGCACTTTGGACTGTTCAGGCGTGAGTGCCGAAGCGCGATGGGCCTGCCAGAATCGGGTCTTGCCCAGCACGCTTTCGATCTGTGTCATCGCTTTATGCAGGCTGCGCAACAGTGTCTGCAGGAACCAAGTCAGCCAGCCGGTGATATCCAGCGTGGCTTTCTGGCTGTTTTCCAGGATTCGGTAATAACCGGCGCGGTCGTCCAGGATGCTCACGGACATGGCGTAGAAACGGATCGCCTGAGCCTCACCCTGGGCCAATGCCAAATCGGTCAGGGTGCGGGTCAGGCGACCATTGCCATCGTCGAATGGATGCAGGGTAACAAACCAGAAATGAGCAATGCCGGCACGCAGTAGCGGATCGAGGCTGGCCTGATGGCGACTGGCTTCGAACCAGTCGACGAACGTTTGCAATTGCTGTTCAAGGCCCTGGCGAGGCGGCGCCTCGAAGTGAACGATAGGTCGGTCCAGCCTGCCCGAAACCACTAGCATCGGTTCGTCACCGCGCAGCGCGCCTACGCGGATCTGTCGATAGGCAAGATCGCTTGTTTGATCAGGAAACAACCACTCGTGCCATTCCAGCAAACGTTCGACCGTCAGGGGCTGGTTGAAGTGCCGGGTCGCGTCCAGCAACAGGTTCGCCAAGCCTTCGCTGCGTTGGCTGACCGGCGTGTCGTCGACGTGCTCGAGGCCCAGGCGGCGAGCGAGGGACGAGCGCACCGAGTCGACATTCAATTGTTCTCCTTCGATAGCCGAAGAGGTCACGATGTTTTGCAGCAAGGCATCCAGTTCGTTCTGGGCACTGAGCGAAGCCGTGACCGCGCCCGTCATGCCGAGCAATTGACCTTGTGTCTGCACGCATTCGCGTAGCAGGGGTGCCAATGCTTCAGCTTGCCAGCGGAAGTCGGGCCAGTCGGGCTGTTGCCAGATCCAATGGGGTGTCATGCGCCTGTCCAAAGATGAATGAGCCGAATAATAGCGCTATTCGGCTCATTTTGTGAGCCGAATAAGCCCTCTATTCGGCTCACGCCCCCCTCAGTACGTGATTTCCCACACAGAATCGCGCGTTCCCCGATTGTGAAAAAACCGTCAAATCGATACTCTTCGCGCCATCTACGGCCCCCTTGCGACGGGGCCTTCAGACGAAACCCGAATAATGACAAGCAGCGCTGAGGATTGGCGCCGGGTTGCGTCATGCATGGCAGGAGGCATACGTGCGTTTTCTTTCTTTATTGATCGTGCTAATGGCCGCGCCGTTGGCGTGGGCGCATCCTTCTGCCGAGATGTCGGAGCCAGTGGGCGGCTGGCGTTATAGCGGCTTGCTCGACCGCACCGAAAACCCGCAAGTCGCCTATCCCACACCGCCCATCGACCGGGGCGTGCAGCGCAACCGTACGATGATCGAGGGCCGGCTCAAGGCCATGGGCACGGCTCGCCAGCCCCACAGCCTGGCGGTCAACGGCAATCCACTGAATCTCTATACCGACGACGAGGGGCGTTTCGCCCGGCCGTATGCGTTCGGCGCCGGCTCCAACAGCGTCGAGGTACGCAGTTCTGAAGGCCAGTCCCTCAAGCGCGTGCAATTCTATGAAGCCAACAACCTGCGCACCCCGGCGCAGATCCGCGTGGTGCTGGGCTGGGACGATCCGAAAGCCGAACTCGATCTGCATATCGTCACGCCCGACGGCCAACATGCGTTCTTCGGCCAGCCGGCGCTGAGCAACGGCGGCGGTCTCGATCCGGATGGCGTCGATGGCCCCGGCCCTGAAATGTTCACCATGACCGCGCCGATGCACGGCACTTACCTGGTTTACGTGAACTATTGGGGCAACTACGGCAGCGGCGGCTACAACTTCGATGAGGCCAGCAACCAGAACGAGGTGATCACCTCGCAGATCAACCTGGTGCTCAACGAAAACACGGTCGATGAAAAACGCGAGACCTTTGTCGTGCCCCTGCGCGCCATTGGCGATCTGTTGCTGGTAAAGACTTTCAACTACTAACGCTCCACGGATGAACAGGCCCTTGTGAATATGAGCGACAACACTGCTTCCTCGACCACGCCGACACCTGTCGCCAAACCTGTACGCCGCTGGCCGGTGATACTGATCGGGCTGTGCCTGGTCGCAGGTGTCGCCGCCGGGTTGGGCTGGTTCATGAACAAGCCCAAGGCGCCGCCCATGGAGTTGGCGTTGGAAAAACTCGGCGTGAGCCGTCCCGACGGCTTGCTCGAGGCCCACTCCCTGAGCCAGTTGCCCAAGGACCTGTTGGCAGTCCCATTCCTCAAGGCCACGCTCACCGAGGACTTCGTCTTCTATTACGAGGCCCATGCTGACCGTCTCGGGCTGATCGGCAGCCTGCGCCGGATCATCTACGAGCACGAGCTCAAGCTGCAGGACAGCCTGATCGAAGAACTTTTCGACCAGCCGGCCGATGTCGCGCTGTGGCGCGGTGCGGACGGTCGCCTCAAGGATTTCCTGCTGGTGATGGATCGCGGTGGTCTGGCCAAGGTCCTGGAACCGTTGGCGAAAGTCGCCTTGGACGACACCCAGTTGAGCAAGCTCGGTGACCTGAAGGTTGGCGGCGATGAAGTTGGGCTCTACCAGCTCAGTTATAACGCCAGTAAATCCCTGGTCTTCGCCTCCCATGGCGACAAGCTGGTCGTGCTCTCCAACCCGACCAAACTCTACGACCCAGGCAATGGCCCTACCGATGAACCCGGCATGGTCTCGACCCAGGCCCTCGAAGCACTGCTGGCCGGTGAAAAACTGTTCCCCGAAGCCTTCGGCCTGCCGCCCAAGGCGCCAGAGGTCAAGCAGCGCATCTCGGTCAACGCCAGCGTGCTCGCCATGGGCTACCAGCGTTTCATCCCGAACTTCGCCGGCTTGCGTTTCGACATGGACGACAACGGCTGGCACAGCTTCCTGGCGATGGACGAACAGGAAAACCAGCCGGACTTCGACGTCAAGCCGATCTGGCAAGCCATGCCCATGGGCGCCAGTGCCTGTGTGGCCTTGCCCCTGGCCGCCGAGCAGCACAAACCCTTGCTGGTAAAACTGGGTGCCGACGAAAAAACCGCCCAGGCCATGGTCGACCATGTGGCCGGCGCCGCGGGTCTGTGCTGGTACGCCGATTCGCGCCTGTACACCCCGCTGCTGGTGGCGAGCCTGAATGACGACGACGGCAAGCTCGACGCCGACCTGGGCAACCTGTTCGGTTCGATGGTCGGCGCCTATGAAAACAACGTCGCCGACCATGCATTCCCGGTTGTCGAGAAACAAGCAGGCTCGACGCACCAGTGGCTGCGTCAGGTCAGCTCCAATTTCGGCCCCTACCTGGCCAAGGACGCTGAGCAACCCGAGGCGATTACCGGCAAGGCGTTCCTGCGGGTGAGCCTGGCGCGCCACGGTTCGACCTTGCTGTTCTCCCTCGATGACAAACTGGTGGACAAGGCCCTCGGTACCCTCGACAAACGCTTCCCCCCCATGGCCGACGTGGTGCCCAAGGACCTGCTGATGCCGGTCTACTTCGGCCCGGAGTCCATGGCGCAGTTGATGCAGCGCGAAACCCTCGACAGCTTGCCCCAGGACATGGAACCGGTGTTCTACAACGCCGCGCAAACCTACCTGATCCCGAAACTGCGCACCCTTGGCGGCTACGGCAAATACGCCCTGACCTTGCCTGAAGGCAGCGAGCCGGACGGCCACTGGCAGTGGCTGCCGCTGGAATGGAAAGCGCTGTGACAGCACTGATCCGCAACCCCGCATTGATGCTGCTGCTGGCATTACTGCTCGGCGGGCCTGCGTTTGCCGGCGAGGCACCGGCATTGGATGTGCAGCAATCCAAGGTCTTTCGCGCCTGGTTCGTGCGCATCGCCCAGGAACAGCTGAGCAAAGGCCCGAGCCCGCGCTGGTATCAGCAGGACTGCGCCGGGCTGGTGCGCTTTGCCGCCAACGAAGCGCTGAAGGTCCACGATGAAAAATGGCTGCGCAGCAATGGTCTGTCCAATCGCTACCTGCCGCCGGAACTGCCGCTCAGCGATGCGCAACGGCGCCTCGCCCAGCAGTGGCAGCAGGGCGGCGGCAAGGTCGGGCCCTACGTCAACGCGATCAAGCTGATCCAGTTCAATAGCCGTCTGGTGGGCCGGGATGTCACCCAGGCCCGCCCCGGCGACCTGATGTTCTTCGATCAGGGTGACGACCAGCACCTGATGATCTGGATGGGCCGCTACATCGCCTATCACACCGGCACCACAACCCCTACCGACAACGGCATGCGCTCCGCAAGCCTGCAACAACTCATGAACTGGAAGGACACCCGATGGATACCCGACGCAGCCAACCCCAACTTCATCGGCGTCTATCGACTCAACTTTCTCTCCCAATGACCGGTGCCCGCATGCTGCGCTTGTGTTCAAAATTGCCCCTGCTGTTTGCCTTGTTGCTGGCACCTGTCGTAAATGCCGAAGATACGGTGGAGCCCAGCGGCTACACGCCGGTGTCCGGTGAAAGCTTCTTCCTGCTGGCCGACAGCAGCTTTGCCAGCGACGAACAGGCCATGGTCCGCCTCGAAGCGCCGGGCCGCGACTACCGTCGGTTCCGCATGGAGCCCTACGGGGGCGCCGATATCCGCGTCTATCGCATCGACAAACCGCTGGATTTCCTCAAGCGCCAGAAGAACCTGCACCGCGTGGTCAGCGATGGCCAGTTCAAGGGCGAAGGCCTGTCCAACACCCTCGCGTACCTGTGGGACAACTGGTATCGAAAATCCCGTCGCGTGATGCAGCGGGCGTTCTCCTACGAGTCGCGCCAGCAGGTCACCGAAGAAGTGCCGGAACTGAAGATTGGCAATGCCCTGGTCGCGCCAACACCGTACGACGCTCCAGCGCAATTTTCCTTGATCCCCGGTTTGCCGGTGGTCAGCCAGTTCCGCTACCCGTTGTGGCAGGCCAAGCCGATCCAGCCGCCGGCCGGGGTCAACCTGGCGGGTTCGTCCAGTCAGTTTGTCAACGTCGCGCCGGGCAACGTCTATGTGCCGTTGGGCCAGTTGAAGCCAGGCCTGTACCTGGTGGAAGCGCTGATCGGCAAATACCGCGCAACGACCATGGTCTTCGTCTCCAACACCGTGGCCGTGAGCAAGATTGCCGGCGATGAATTGCTGGTCTGGGCGGCACGCAAGCATGAAGGGCGTTCGGTGCCCAAGGTCAACGTGCTGTGGACCGACGGCCTGGGCGTAATGAGCAGCGGTGCCACCGATGAAGACGGCCTGCTGCGTCTCAAGCACGTCAGCCCGGAGCGTTCGTTCGTCATCGGTGAAGACGAGGAGGGCGGGGTATTCGTCTCGGAGAACTTCTACTACGACAGCGAAATCTACGACACCAAGCTCTATGCGTTCACCGACCGGCCGCTGTACCGGCCGGGGGATTGGGTCTCGCTGAAAATCGTCGGTCGTGAGTTCAAGAATGCCCGTGATTCGGTGCAACCGACTGCCGCCGACGTCAATGTCAGCGTGCTGGACGCCACCGGCACCGAACTGCAAACCCTGGCCCTGAAGTTCGATTCCAACGCCGGCACCCAAGGCCGTTTCCAATTGCCGGAAAACGCCGTGGCCGGCGGCTATGAACTGCGCTTCAGCTACAAGGACCAGCTCTACAGCAGCGCCTTCCGTGTCGCCGAATACATCAAGCCGCACTTCGAGATCGCCCTGAACCTGGCCAAGCAGGATTACCGCACCGGCGAGCCGGTCAAGGGTAACCTTGTGCTGCTGTACCCGGACGGCAAACCTGTGGTGAATGCCACGGTGAGCCTAAGTCTGCGCGCCCAGCAACTGTCGATGGTCGATAACGAGCTGCAATACCTGGGGCAATTCCCGGTCGAGCTGACCAGCAGCGAAGTGACCACCGATGCCAAGGGCAACGCGACCCTCGACCTGCCTGCCGCCGACAAGCCGAGCCGCTACACGCTCACCGTGTTCGCCAGCGATGGCGCGGCGTATCGGGTCAAGACCACCAAGGAAATCCTCATCGACCGTGGCGCGGCGAATTTCCGCCTGAGTGCTCCCCAACGGTTCAGCGCCGCCGGCCAGAAGGTGTCGTTCAGCTACGCCAATGAAGGCGGCAACGAACAAGCCAAAGCCGTGACGCCAGGCAGCTACGCCTGGGTGCGCCTGGAAGACCAGAGCACCGGAGAAGGCAAGCTGGCCGCCAAGGACAAGGGCTTCAGCCTGACCTTCGAGCGTCCCGGCACCTACAACCTGACGCTCAAGGACGACCACGGCCGGGCCATTGGCGCCGCCGCCCATGCGGTGACCGGTGAAGGCATCAAGGCCGTGCCGGGCACTGTCGAGATTGTCTTCGACAAGCCTGAATACAAGACCGGTGACGAAGCGCTGGCGCTGATCACCTTCCCGGAGCCGGTCAGCGATGCGCTGCTGTCGCTTGAGCGGGACAAAGTCGAGGCCACGGCGCTGCTGTCCAAGGGCGGCGACTGGCTGAAGCTGGAAAAGCTCAGCGACACCCAATACCGCGCGCGCATTGTCGTGAAGGATAACTTTGCGCCCAACCTGACCTTCTCGGTGCTGTACACCAAGGGCGGCCAGTACAGCTTCCAGAACGCTGGCATCAAGGTGATCACACCGCAGATCGATGTTGCTGTCGTCACCGACAAAGCCACCTACCGCCCGGGCGACACGGTGACCGTGGACCTGAGCACCCAGTTCGCCGGCAAGGCGATCCCGGCGCACCTGACGGTCAGCGTGGTGGACGAAATGATCTACGCCCTGCAACCGGAAGTGGCCCCGACCATCGATCAGTTCTTCTATCACCCGCGTCGCAACAACGTGCGCACCAGTGCCAGCCTGTCGTTCATCAGCTACGACGTGGCGCTGCCAGGCAGCCCTGGCGCGCCGGGCAAGGCCAATCGTAGTGAACGCGGGGTCAAGGTGCTGGAACGGCCGCGCCGTGAAGACGTCGACACCGCTGCCTGGCAGCCGGAGCTGGTCAGCGATGCCAGCGGCAAGGCCCGCTTCACCTTCAAGATGCCGGACTCCCTGACCCGCTGGCGCATCACGGCCAAGGCGATTGCCGACGACGGCCAGGTGGGCCAGAAGAAGCAGTTCATCGCCTCGGAAAAACCGCTGTACCTGAAGTGGAGCGGCCCGACCCGTTTCCGCACGGGCGACAAGCCGCAACTGGGCCTGTTCGCCTTCAGCCAGTCTGAAAAACCGCTGAAGAGCGAGCTGCTGATCCGCTACGCCGGCGCTGAGCAGCGCATGGTGGTGGACCTGAAAAACGGCATCAACTACGTGGCGTTGCCGGCCTTGGAACTGAGCAGCGGCGACTTGAACGTGCAGTTGCAATTGAACGGCGAAACCCAGGACGCCCTGGCCCTGCGCTTGAACGCCAGCGGCAACGGCTGGCAAGTCACCCAGAACCAGCGCCTTGATGTGACGAGCGGCGACACCCCGCTGACCCTGCCGGCCGACGCCAGCGATATTCGCTTGCGTCTGGATGACAGCCCGCAAGCGTTGTTTCGTTCGGCCCTGGATGACCTGCTGAGCTACCCATACGGTGGCGTCGAGCAGACCGCCAGTCGTCTGTTGCCGTTGAGCATTGCCTATCCGACCCTGGCATCGAACCCGAAGATCCGCGACCGCTTACGGCTGATCATGCAAAACAGCCGCTTGCGCTTGGTGCAGATGGCCGGCCCCTCGGCGAGCTTCACCTGGTGGGGCCAGGACGGTGAGCCGGATGCCTTCCTCACCGCCTATGCCTATTACGCCGACTGGCACGCCAGCAAGGCCTTGGACCTGAGCCTGCCGCCGGAGCACTGGCAGCGGGTGCTAGAGGTCTACGCCAAGCAGGCCGGTGATACGCCACTGCTGCAACGGGCGCTGATCCTGTCGTTCGCCAAGCAGATGCAGTTGCCGGTGAACACCTTGCTCAGCGGTTTGATGGATGATCTGGCGAAAGCCAGTGAAGGCAGCACCGAGAGCGTGCTGGACAGCGGCGAAGACAGCCTGGTCATGTATGCGCCGGATTCTGCCCTTGGCCTGGCCAGCGCCCGTGTCCTGACCGCATCCCTGGCGAAACAGGCCAAGGTGCCGTTGCCGGCGGCCTTCAGCCTTCAAGCCGATGCAGCGCAACAGCAGCTGGAACTCAGCTCGCAGCCGTTCGTCGAGGCCCTGGTGTTGTCGTTGCAGAGCTTTGATCAGGCTCGCGCCACTGCATTGCTGGAGCGCGTGTTGCCGCAGCAGTCCACCCTGGAGCGGGCCCTGGCTTTGACCTGGTTGCAGCGCAGCATCGAACAGGCGGCGCCGGCCGTAGCCCTGGCGCCGGGCGAAGGCTGGGCAGCCAAGCAGGGCGCGACCGGTGAAACCTACTGGCAGTGGCAGGGCGCGCAGCTTCCAACGATGTTGACCCTGACTGGCGCCCAGGAGCGTCCATTGCAAGCGGCACTGAGTTTCCAGAGCCAGCAACCGCCGGTAGCGCCGATGGCCGTGTCCATCACCCGTCGTCTGTCGCGTCTGGTGCCGGGTGACGAGGCTTTCACCTTCAAGCTCGAAGCCGTGGGCAACAAACCATTGTCCAGCGACAGCCTTTACCTGGATGAAGTGATCATCAACAGCAAGGCCCCGACGCCGCTGCGCTACGGCATGCTTGAAGTGCCGCTGCCGCCAGGCGCCGACGTGGAACGCACCACCTGGGGCATCCAGTTGCAGGGCAAGGCCGGCAGCGAGCCGACTTCCCTGGAAAAAGCACGCTTCGAGCCGGGGCAGATGGCTTATGCGGTGCCGGTGGATGCCCTCAGTGGCGAGCTGCGCCTGCGGCACTTGGTACGCTTCTCCCAGAAGGGCCAGTTCACCTTGCCACCGGTGCGTTTCACCCAGGTCTATGCGCCGCAACATCAGGCGCGGGAACAGAAACCGGCGCTCGGTCAGGTCACGGTCAACTGATATGCGTTGGCGGCTGGTTGGGTGGCTGTTGTGCTTGATCCCTGCGCTGGCAACAGCGCAGGACGAGCCGTTACGCCTGGCCTTCGACGGTCAATTGCTGCAAGTGAGCCAGACCCGGGTGCTGGATCGCCAGCCGCTGCCCGACACCTTGCAGGCGCCACTGGGCAGTCTGTGGAAGCTGTTTGTCTACGCCTGGCTGGTGGACACCGACGCTCGCGAGCCGGTCTATGAGTGCCGCGGCGAATCGAAGGAAGAAGTCTATTGCTGCAACGCCGGGCAGCGCATCGGTCGTGACCAGGCACTGGTGAAGTCCTGCGGCCTGTACTTCGAGCCGCAGCGGCTCGGGCTGTCGGCCTCGACCTGGCGCGATTACTGGCAGGCCCGTCAGGCGCCGGCCTGGTTGTTGGATCTGCCGGCCTTGCAACCCCAGACGCCAGTGCCCGTCGGGCAATTGCTCAAGGCCCTGGCCACGCTGCCGGCCCAGGACCAGGCCCGGCGGGTGCTGCTGGATGTAGTGCTCAGCGCGGCGGACGGGCGGCTGGTCGGCGAGTTGGGCAGTCGCCTGCGGGTCAAGACCTGGAGCTGGCTGGGTGACCAGGGGCCTTCCTCCCGACAGGGCGGTTTCGCCGGTTGGTTAGCCGATGGCACCCCGGTGTGGGCGGGTGGTCGCGGTACCAGCCAACAGGTCCTGAAGGTCTACGGCGAAGGTTTGGCGACGGCATTGCCGTCTCGCTGGCCGGCGCAAACCGGGCGTTGCGTGGAAGTCGGCCTGTTTGCCCGTTATCCGTTGCAACGGGTGATGACCGATGACCGGCCTGCCACGCCGGGTCAACTGCGCGGTGATTACCGCGTCGAGTTCACGAATGGCAACCAACTGGATATCCACAGCGATGGCGAGCTGTTCCTGATGTCCGGCAAGCTGGTGGCGCGCCTGGATCGGGAGGAATACGTCGCCCGGGTCTTGCAGCGCGAAGCCAAGGCCGAGCCTGCCGAAGCGGCCAAGGCATTGGCTGTGGCGATCCGCACCTATTTGCTGCAGAACGCCCAACGCAGCGGTGATTGCCTGAGCATCGACGACAGCAGTCATCGTCAGCGTGTCGCGCCACGCCCGGCGACACCGCAAACCCGCGCCATTGCCGCCTGGACCAGCGACCTGGTCCTGGCCGGCGCCGATGTCACCTACCACTCCGACCAGTCTGGCCCGGACAAACTGTCCTGGGCGCAAGCAGTGGAACAAGCCAACGCCGGCCAACGCTACGACGCCATCCTGCTGCATGCCTACCCACGTGCCAGCCTCAGCCGCTGGGACAACCCGGTGGCATCCTGCGAAGCGCTGCCCGCCGCCCAGAACTGGTTGCTGAAGCAGCGCCGGGGCTGGCGTGAACGGCTGGAAAGAGAAGTGGGCTACAACGAAATCAGCACTTTCGCCGTCTGCCGCGTTGCCTTTGGCCGGCCTTATGTCGACCGCGAGCGCCAGCGCATCTATGTGCGCGGCGTGCGGTCGCTGCAGGATCGTCTCGACCTGACGCATGAATATTTGCACCTGGCCTTCGAAGCTCATCCCAACGGCCAGGACGAAACCTATATCGAAGGGCTTGCCCGTCACCTCTTGCTGGAATAGACCATGACACTCCGTTATCCACAGGTCTTGCTGTTGCTCTGCGCCCTGACCGCGTTGCCACCGGCCGTGGCCGCCGACGCCCTCAAGCTCGACACGCCGATCGGCGGCTGGCGCAGCGGTGCGCCGGGCGGTGAAGGCGAAAGTTTCAGCCAGACCGTCAACTACCCGGCTTCGTCGGTCAACACGCCTGCGGGTCAAGCCAGTACCGCGCGCATTACTGGACAGATCAAAGGTGCGCCCAAAGGCAGCAACGCGCCAGGCCAACTGATCGTCAACGGTGTCAGCCTGCCGCTCAAGCTGGATGAGGAAGGTCGCTTCGACCGGCCATTCTCGTTCCCCAACGGCAGCAACAGCGTTGAAGTACGCAGTGCCGATGGCCAGCAGCGCCACCGCACACAATTTCTCAACACCAGCGGCGGCGCCACACCGGCCAAGCTGCGGGTGTTGCTGACCTGGGACAGCGACGGCACGGACCTGGACTTGCACTTGGTCACGCCCGATGGCGCCCACATCTGGTATGGCGACCGTGCAGTCGCCAACGGCGGCGCCCTCGACGTCGACGTCACCACCGGCTACGGCCCGGAAATCTTCGCCATGCCCGCGCCGATCAAAGGCCAGTACCTGGTGTACGTGAACTACTACGGTGGCGGTTATCGCAGTGAAGAAGGCAGCGAGGGCGGTGGCGAGCAGGCACAGCAAGCGCTGACCACCGCGAAAGTCACCGTGATCACCGAAGAAGGCACGCCGAACGAGAAGATGGAAACCTTCGTCGTGCCGATGAGGGCGGTGGGCGAGCTGACGTTGGTTAAAAGCTTCAGCTATCCGTAAGCAACCCTTGCTCCCGCTGGGCTTGTGTAGGCGCTGCCGCAGGCTGCGATCTTTTGATCTTTCGCTTGAGACTCAAGTGTCTGGGGAAAAATCGCAGCCTCGTTGCACTCGACAGCGCCTACGGTGTGTTTCTTGGGAGTATTTGTGACAAAAAATCTCACGCGTGAGCTATTGTGAGGTCCAGAAGTTACCTGTAGTGTTTCTCACGCGTGAGTTTTTCACAGTGGGGTCAGTACCATGCCAACCAGCTCTCCATCAGATCCGCCAGACGGGTCTGTGACCGATTCAGCGAGCCGCACGGGAGAGCGCGCCAAACCCTCCGCGAAAAAACCGTCGAGCTTCTACATGAAGCAGATGCGCGCGGGCCTGAGTGCCGCCGGGTATGTGAAACACGAGACTTGGGTGCTTCCCGAAAACCGAAGCCTGCTCAAGCAAATGGAGAAACAGCTACGCCAACCGATTCTGGCTGGCTCATTCATGTCGGAGGATTACATGAGCGCAGGTAACAACTGGAACATCGATCGCCTCTACAGCGCCCTTCAGGCCCTGGAAGTGGTCGCGAACGACATCACTCTCTCTCTCGTTCAAGGCTCCGAGTCCAGCATCAAGCTGGAAATGAATGACTTCGGTGGCTTGCCGATCTACATCGCAGTGGTGGGCGACCAGATCATCGTCGATACCGTCCTGGTGGACGTCGAGTCGATCAACGACGTCGCGGCATTCAATGACGCCGTGCTGCGCAGCCGGGAGATGTTCCCCCTGTCTTCCATCGGCATCGAGACCATGCCCAACGGACAGGTCGTCTACAACATGTTCGGTGCGTTGGCCTCCGACTCTAGCCTGACCAACGTCGTCACCGAGGTCAAAACCCTCGTCGACAACGTCCAGCGCGCCAGCGAAGCCTTCGAACGCTTTTTCATTTAATTCGCCGAATAGGAGCCATCCAATGACTCAGTCCATCTGGAGCAAGTTGTTCACCGCACTGCGTGGCGGTGCCAACGAAGTCGGCGAATCGATCGTCGACCAACAGGCCCTGCGTATCCTTGACCAGGAAATTCGCGATGCCGACAGCGCGCTGGCCAACGCCAAGCGTGAGCTGGTCACCATCATGGCCAAGCACAAGCTGGCGACTGATCGCGTCGGCGAATACAACGCCAAGATCAACGACCTGGAAGCCAAGGCCCTGGCCGCGATCCAGGCCAACCGCGAAGACCTGGCACTGGAAGTGGCCGAAGCTATTTCGACCCTGACCAACGAACTGGACGCCGAGCAGAAGCACGCGACCGAATTCGGCGGTTACGCGGACAACATGCGCAAAGACATCACCAAGGCCGAAAGCCGGATCAAAAGCCTGCGTCAGCAAGTGGACATGGCCAAGGCCCGTGAAAGCGTGCAGAAGGCCCAGGTCAGTGCTTCGATCGCCAGCGGCGGCGCCAATGGCAAGCTGGAAACCGCCGTCGGTACGCTCAACCGCCTGCAGGCCAAGCAACAGCAACGTGCCGCTGAGCTGCAAGCCCAGGACGAACTGGCCGAGGCTTCGACCGGCTCCGACCTGGAGCGCAAACTGCGCGACGCCGGCATCACGTCGAACGAAGGCAGCGCCAATTCGATCCTGGAGCGCCTGAAGAAAAAATCGGCTGAGTGATCGGTACGCGCACACCGAACCCGTGCTCCCGCTGAACGTGTAAGCGCTGGCGAAGCCTGCGATCTTTTGATCTTTCGCTTGAAATTCAAGTGTCTGGGGAAAGATCGCAGCCTCGCTGCGCTCGACAACTCCTACACAGCGCTTACGACCCAGCGGGAGCACCCGTGTCCGACACGCCACGGATTTAATTGTGGTACAGGTACTTTTATCCAAACCCCGCAACAGGTTTAATGCTATCCGGCCACTACGCTCGAGCCCTCGGGCGCCAGAGCGATGATCCCGCCAGGAACCAAACCCCACAGAGTCAGGGACGAAATGTCGATTTTCCTATTGTTGCGCACGTACGCGGCGTCCTTTTTCCATCGGTTCGGCTGGGCGGGCCTGAGCATCGCGTTGGGCGTGCACCTGGCCACGGCCTGGATCGGCCTGGTGCTGCTGGGCGAGCAACACCTCATCAGCGCCGCCACGTTTATCTACTTCTATCTCACCACCACGCTCACCGTCGGCTATGGCGATCTGTTGCCACAGACATCCGCTGGGCGAATTTTCGTGGCGACCTGGATCATGCTCGGGGGCATTGCCCTGTTGACGACGGTCATCGGCAAAACCACCAGCAGCGTCATCGATGTATGGAGAAAAGGCATGAAGGGCAAAGGCGATTTCACCGGCAAGGTCGGCCACACGGTTCTCATTGGCTGGGAGGGCGCCCCCAGCGAACGGGTCATTGAGTTGCTGCTGCAGGACGAAACCTCCAATGACAACCTGATCGTCATCTGCGATTGCGATCTCGAAGAAAACCCCATGCCCGGCAAGGCATCGTTCATCAAGGGCGACAGCCTGTCCGCCGTCGCGCTGTTGCAGCGTGCTGGCGTGCCTGGCGCCGAGCGTGTGCTGGTGCGAACCCATTCCGACGACCTGACCCTGGCCACAGTGCTGGCGGTCAATCAATTGGGGCCGGTCGGGCATGTGGTCGCGCACTTCAATGACAGCGAAATCGCCGCCCTGGCCAGCGCTTACGCTCCCAGCCTGGAATGCACCTCCAGCATGGCCATCGAAATGCTGGTGCGCGCCTCCCAGGACCCGGGCTCGTCAGTGGTCATCAATGAATTACTCTGCGTCGGTCAAGGCGCCACCCAGTACCTGATGAAGCTGCCCGAGGCATTTGAAGCAACGTTCGGCGACCTGTACGCACGGATGAAAGAACAGCACAACGCTACGCTGATCGGCTACCGCGCCAAAGGTGCCCAACAACCGTCGATCAACCCGCCCGGCGCTACGCGCGTCGTGGGCGGCGAACTCTTCTACATCGCCTCCGCGCGTCTCAAGGAAATTTCCCATGGGGTGGTTTAAACGGTTGATGGGGCTTGAAGCCCCGAACGCGAACACCGCCAGCCATGGCGCGCCCATCACCGGGCCCCTGGGCCTGGCCTCCGGCAAGCAGATCATGTTCGACGCCACGCTCAAGTTGTTGCTCGACGGCAACAGCGCCGTGGTCATCCCGGGTTCCCAACAGATCTGGAGCCTGGGCGTCGTCGACCTCGGGCAGTCGAACTGGCTGTCGCGCTGCTACATGAACGATGAAGACTACTGGCTGCAAGTGCACACCAGCGGCGATATCGCCGGGCAGGTCGAGTCGGTGATCCTGTTCAACTACCTCAGCTACGTCACGATCAACAGTGAAGCGCAATTGCGGCGTCTGGCTGGCCCTGAAAGCCTGATCGGCCTGCCGACCTACACCCACAACGGCGTCGAGTACACCCGCGAATGGGGCACCGAGGCTGGCCAGACAGAATTGGTGGCGTTGAGCGAGCGCGTGAGCAATCCGGATGAGTCCTACAGCGTCGAGCACCGTTCGATGCTGTACGCCCGCGACACCGGTCTGACGGATCGCCGGGAGTTCCTGCTGTTCTCCGTCGAAGAGGACGCAGAAGGCGCCGTCGCCCTGAGCACTTCGCTGGGCATTTCGCTGTACATCACTGACCTGAACACTTTTTGAATAAGGAAGAAGTCCATGCTTGAAGCACTCTCCATTTCCCTGAACAAAGCCGCCGTGCTTGGCTTTGTCATGTACATTCTTGGCGCCGCCGTGCTGTTCGCGCTGTTCCAGTTCATCTACACCCGCGTCACGCCGCACAAAGAGTTCGAACTGATTCGCTCGGGCAACGTGGCGGCGGCCATCGCCCTGGGCGGCGCTGTCATCGGTTTCGCCATCCCGGCCAGCAACGTGATTGCCTACTCGATCAGCATGCTGGACTTCGTTGTCTGGGCGGTGATCGCCGCTGTCGTCCAGTTGTTGGCGTTCCTGGTGACCAGCCTGGTGCTCAAGGGCGCTTCCGCGCGCATCAAGAACGGTGAAATCGCCGCCGGTATCTACATCGCTGCCGTGGCCATCAGCGTCGGCATGTTGAACGCCGCGTGCATGACGCCTTCCTCGAACTGATTGCGCCACGGAGAACCCGATGAAACGAAGCAAGTACGTTCAGCTTTCGCTGGCCGCGTCGGTCGCCCTGGCGATATCCGGCTGCGGGCCAACGGAAAAAACCTACAAGTTGCAGAAGAAGTACAACTTCCAATCCGTCCAGCAATGTGTCGATGAAAAACTGCCGGTGGACATTTGCGCCGACGCCTACATGACCGCCATGGCCGAGCATCGTCGCGTTGCGCCGACGTACGTCAGCCAGGCTGATTGCGATGCCGACTTTGTCCCCGATTGGTGCCAGCAGGACTCGTCCGGTCAGTTCATCCCCAAGCTGGGCGGTTTTGAGCTGAGCGCCGATGGCGAGGTCACGCAATCCCAGGTCGACGCCGCCCGGGCGCAACTGCCGGCTTCGGAAGCGAACGTCGGTGGTTCAGGCTTCGGCAACCTGCTGACCGGCATGCTGATCGGCAATATGTTGAGCGGCAACCGCAACAGCTATTACTCGGAGCCGGTCTACCGTTACCGCGACGATCGCGGTGGCTATGGCTCCTCGACGCTCAGCCAGCGGGTTGCCAGGGGCTCGACCTTTACCAAGTCCAAGCAGGCGCGGTACGGCAGCTACACCGACTCCATCAAGAGCAGCAAGCCGATGTCCGTCTCGTCCTCCACCTCTCGCGGTGGTTTCGGCAGCAAGGCCAGCGCCCGCAGCGGTTGGGGCGGTTCGAGCAGCTTCGGCGGCTGAGGAACGAGGGCCATGAAGAAGATCCATTGCGCAGAACGGCATGACTGGAAACAGACCGCCGAGCAGCTCGGCTTTCTGTTCCACACCATCGACGGCGAACCCTATTGGGACGAAAGCGCGTACTACCAGTTCACCCTCAAGCAGATCGAGGAGGATCTGGAAGACCCGACCACCGAGATCCATGAGATGTGCATGGACCTCGTGGCCCGCGTGGTCCAGAGCGAAGAGTTGCTGGAACGCCTGAGCATTCCCGCGCCGTTCTTTGACCTGGTGCGCACTTCATGGCTCGAAGGCCACCCGCACCTGTATGGGCGCATGGATTTCTCCTACAACGGCAGCGGCCCCGCCAAGCTGTTGGAACTCAACTACGACACGCCGACCAGCCTCTACGAGGCGGCGGCGTTCCAGTGGGGCTGGCTGGAGCAATGCATCGAGCGTGGTGTGCTACCGGCCCATGCCGACCAGTTCAACAGCATCGACACCAAGTTGCATCAGGCCTTTGCCCAGTTGCAGCTCAAAGAGCCGTTTTATTTCGCCTCGATGAAAGGCTCGGTGGAAGACAAGGGCACCACAGACTACTTGCGCTTGATTGCGGAAAAAGTCGGCATTGAATCGCGGCACATCGATCTCGAAGACATCGGCCTCAACAGTGATGGGCGTTTTGTCGACCTGGAGGAGCGCTGGATTCCTCACCTGTTCAAGCTGCATGCCTGGGAGTTCATCTTCCACGAGCCATTTGGCGCCGCGATTGCCGAGTGTGATACGCAGTTTTTCGAGCCGGCCTGGAAGTCGATCATCTCGAACAAGGGCATCCTGCCGCTGTTGTGGGCGTTCAACCAAGGCCACCCGAACCTGCTCGCGGCCCATCTGGATACCGACACGAGCAAAGCGGTGCCCAAGGGCTGGGTGCGCAAGCCGTTCTTTTCCCGCGAAGGCGCCAACATCGAGCTGCAGACCGCTGATGGCCTGATCGTGAAGGAAGACGGCCCGTACACCGACGCACCGTTCATCCTCCAGGAGTTCGCGCCGCTGCCGAAGTTCGACGACAGCTACACGCTGATCGGTTCCTGGGTCATCGGCGACCAGGCTGCCGGCATTGGCGTGCGGGAAGACAACAGCCTGATTACCAAGGATTCAAGCCGGTTTCTGCCGCACCTGATCCTCGATTGATTCTCCCTCCACACCCAAACCCCTGTGGGAGCGAGCCTGCTCGCGATAGCGGTAGATCAGCCAACATGGATGTTGACTGACATGTCCCTATCGCGAGCAGGCTCGCTCCCACAGTTTAGGTGTTCGCCACAGGCTTTCTCAGGTCCACCAGTACCGCACCAAATGAAAGAAGATCGGCGCCGCGAAACACACCGAGTCCAACCGGTCGAGCATGCCGCCGTGGCCTTCGATCATGTGGCCCCAGTCCTTGACGCCGCGGTCGCGTTTGATCGCCGACATGACGATGCCGCCAGCAAACCCCAGCAAGTTGATCAGCAAGGCGATGAGGAACGACTGCCAGGGATTGAACGGCGTGATCCACCACAGCGCGCCACCGATCAGCGAGGCCAGGAAAATGCCGCCGACAAACCCCTCCACGGTCTTGGAGGGCGACAGGTTCGGCGCGATCTTGTGTTTGCCGAACAGCTTGCCGCAAACGTACTGCAACACATCCGAGAGCTGCACCACGATCACCAGGTACGCGATCAGCAACAGGTTGCGCCCTTCGAAACCGGCGATGTCCAGTGTCAGCAGGGCCGGGACGAAGGAGATGCAGAATACCGCGATCATCAGCCCCCACTGGACCTTGGACGCGCGCTCCAGGAAGTGCGTACTGTCGCCGCCCAGGGACGCCAGGATCGGTAGCAGCAGGAACACATACACCGGGATAAAGATCGAAAACAGCCCGTACCAGTCGTAGTAGATCAACAGGTATTGCAGCGGCAGCGCCAGGTAGAACGCCGCCACCAGGGCTGGGTAATCACTGCGACGGGTCGGTGTCAGGGTCAGGAATTCCCGCAGGGCGTAGAACGACACCGCGTAGAACAACAGGATCACCGCCGCGTTGCCGAGCCAGAACGCGATGCCGATCACCAGCACCATGATCCACCAGGCATTGATCCGCGCATTGAGGTTGTCGATGACGGAGTTCGGCGCGCCTTTGG
Source organism: Pseudomonas sp. RL_5y_Pfl2_73 (assembly GCF_963970515.1). Lineage (NCBI taxonomy): Bacteria > Pseudomonadati > Pseudomonadota > Gammaproteobacteria > Pseudomonadales > Pseudomonadaceae > Pseudomonas > Pseudomonas sp. RL_5y_Pfl2_73. The sequence goes on from NZ_CAXAPD010000019.1 coordinate 96,303, forward strand.
TCCGCAGCCTGAGAATGAAACCGATCAACGAAGCCAGCACTAGAATCGCGCCGATCCCGCTAAACAACATCAGGGTATATCGATCCATGTCAGACGTGCTCCGGGGCCAGTGCTAGCAGCGCGGCGCGGCTGCGTTCGAGAAATTGCTCTTTGCTTTCACCTTCTTCGATGCACAGCGGCGCGCCGAAACTGGTGGTGCATAACAGCGGCAGAGGCAGCATTCGACCTTTGGGCATGACGCGGTTGAGGTTGGCGATCCACACCGGGATCACCTCGACCTCAGGGTGTTTTTTCATCAAGTGATAGATCCCGCTCTTGAAGGGCAACAGGCCTTCCTCCGGATTGCGCGTGCCTTCCGGGAAAATGATCAGCGAATCGCCGTTTTCCAGTGCATCGAGCATCGGCTGCAATGGGCTGTAGGATGGATCCTTGCGCTCGCGGTCCACCAGCACGCCGTTGAACACCCGGTTGATGATGTAGCGACGCACCGGGCTGGTTTGCCAATAGTCGGCCCCCGCGACCGGGCGGGTGAGCTTGCGCAGCGCCGGCGGCAGCGAGGCCCAGAGCAACACGAAGTCACCGTGGCTGCTGTGGTTGGCGAAGTAGATCCGCTGCACCGGCGTCGGCGCGCAGCCGAGCCACAGGCTGCGAGCGCCCGTGACCATGCGAGCGGCGGAGGTGATGAGGTTGGCGACCACGGGTTCGAACATGAGGATTCCTTGTCCTGAGAAACATAAGCATGACGGTGGCGAGGGAGCTTGCTCCCGCTGGGCTCTTGTAGGAGCTGTCGAGCGAAGCGAGGCTGCGATCTTTCCACAGCCCATTGAGTCGAGAGCAAAAGATCAAGATCAAAAGATCGCAGGCTTCGCCAGCTCCTACATACCTGAAGCTAACCAGGGACTGGCCAGGATGAAGCCCAGCGTCAAGACAACTTGTACGGCCAGCAACCGCGATTGCCGACGCAGCAGCAACAACGCGCCGTGCCGGCGTTCGGTCCAGAGACGGCCTGCACGTTCGGCCGGTTGCAGGCCCAGCGAAGTGAGGGCTTGGTCCAGGGAGTAGGTGCGCTCGGCCAGGGATTGGCTACTGTCAGCCATGCGCTGAAACAGATCGGCATCAAATGCCACGCGTAACGCCCAGTATTTTTCCAGCGCACCGAGGACGATCAGTGCGACGCTCAGCAGCAGCAACCACGGATCAATGACGCCCACCAGCCACTGCCCCAACCCCAGCAGCGCCGCCAGCAGTGTCAGCCCGGTGGACAACTGATCCAACGAATGACCCCGGCGCAACAGGCTCGCCACGGTGTGAAGCTCCATATCAGTGATCATGGACATTCCCCTGTGCTGTGGATAACTGTTCCAGCGCCCGACGGTGCGCCGCGTGCAAGACGATACGCGGTCGAGCGCGCTGGATTTGCACGATCGCCGCATCAACGCTCGCTGCCCGGCCGCTGTGCAGCAACCAGGCAACCACCGCCGTGGCGCTGCGCGAATAACCCAGGGCGCAGCAGACCAGCACCGGCCCGTGCTGGCGCAGGTTCTCGATGGCCTCTGCCGCGTTCAGGCATTGCTCGGCGGTCGGTGCTGTCAGATCAAGCACCGGCAATGAACGATAGGCGACGCCCGTGCTGTCCATGGACAATTCCGCGCAGAGGTCGAGTACCCCGGTAAACGCGCTGTCCTTGAGCTCCAACGGCGTAGGGATGCGCCCCAGCCAGACGTTATCCGCTACCTGGTCCGGCTGCGGATGCTTGCGCGTCCAGCCGCGTGAATTGATCCACGCCGCCGCCAGGTAAGGGGCCAGCAACCAACGCGCCGCCGGACTCAAGCGGCCATCGGCACGCTTCTGGAAACCGTCGGCACCGAAGATCAGGTAATTGAGCGCCACCATGAGCATCGCCACCGCCGGCCAGATCAGCCAGAGCCACGTGCCGCCCAAGGCAAACACCGGGATGAACAACATCGCCGCGCCCAAGCCATAACGCAGCGCCAATCGTCGGCGGGCAGGATCCGTCGCCAGACGCGCCCTCAGCAGCGGACTCGGTCGGTCCAGCGGCCACAACCAGACACACAACCAACCGGCCAATGCACCGGTGGGCAGGTCAATGAAGTGATGTTGATAAGTGGTCAGCACCGACAGGCCGATCAATGCGAACCAACCGTGCATCGCCCAGCGCCAGAAACCCTGCAGGTGCCGCTGATAACAGACCCACAGCACCACCAGCAACGCGATATGCAGCGACGGCGCCTGGTTGAACGGCTTGTCGAACCCCGCCAACACCTCGAACAACCAACCGAACACCCCATCCATTTCCGGCCGGGGAAAGGTAAAGCGCAACGGCCAGAGCAAAAAGCAACTGACCGCAATCGCCTGGGCGGTGAGCAGGCGCAAGGCGTGGCGCTTGAGCTCTTTGCGGCTGCTGGGCAACAGTAAGGACAGGCCGTACAGCAGATCAATCGACCAGTAAGGCACGATGGTCCAGGCCATGAACGGCATGTGGCGTTCCCAGGCGAACACCAGCGTGCCAACGTCGTCACGCTGGGACGTGACCCAGGTGGCGAAGCCGTAAGTGGTGAAGAACAGCGGCGCCAGCAATAGCAGCCACAGCACCGCCGGTTTCAGCAGTGCGGGTTCGCGGGGCGGCGCGATGATGGCGCTCATTAGTGCACTCGCAGGGCCAGCGAAACGCTGAAAATGCCCCATTCATCGACCCGCAGGGTGATTTTGCGAAAGCCCGCCGCCTCAACCAATTGATCCATCTCCGCCTGGGTGCGTCGACGCATCACCCAGGCCTGACCGGCACGGTGGCTGGTGAGGGCGCGGGCGATCAGTTCCAGTTGCGGGTGCCACGGCTGGCCGGTGTAGACCAGGAAACCGCCAGGCTCCACGGCTTCAGCCAGGCCGGCGAGGGAGCCGCCGACCAGTTGGTTGTCGGCAAACAGCTCGTACAGGCCCGACACCACGGCGAGGGTTGGTTTCGGTTCCAGCGCCGCCAGATCCGCGCGGTCGAAGGCATCACCTTTGACGAATCGGGCGATGTCGCCCAAGCCTTTTTCCACGATCAGTGCACTGCCGTCGCGCACGTTGATGTCGCTGTAGTCGCGCAGCAGGATCGACTCGGGCAACGGGCTGACGCCTTGCAGCGCTTCGAGAATGTAGCGGCCATGGCCGGCGGCGATGTCGACAATGCGCACCTCGCGGTCTTGCGCGCGCAACTCGGCCATCGCCAGGCGCAGCAGCTCCTCGACGTGCACCTTACGCTGGCGAATGCCGCGCCAGCCGATGGAGTTCAGGTAGTTCTGGTCAATCATCCTGCCCAGCGCCGAGGTGCCGGTGGGGCGGTTGCGGTAGACGTAATCCAGGGTACTGCCGGAGTCGAACCCGGTGTCGAAGCCCAGCTTCACCCCAGCCGACAATTTGCTGCCAAAGCGCATGCTGGCGCGGGTCATGCGCCAATAGAGGTCGCGCAGCGAGTTGTGCGGCAGCGGTGTGGCCAGGGTTTCGGCTTCGGCGCAGGTCGCGCCCAGGCGGTCGGCGTCCAGCAGGGAAGGGCGGTCCAGCGGTCGGGCAACGTTCTGCAGGATGAAGCGGCGGGCACTGGCAATGGCCGGCGCACGGTTTTTCTCGCCGAGGGTGTCGTGGAAGAACCCCGGCAGGATGTGCTTCTCCTTGTGCAGGCTGCCCAGGCGCTCGAAGAACTGCTCCTGGGGTTTGCGGTGCACGACAAAGTCCGAGCCGGAGATCAACAACTGCGTCGGCACCTGGATCGCCTGGGCGTCGGCCACCACGCGGTCGGCGGCTTCGTACAGGCCCAGCAGCACGTTCACCGAAATGGCCTTGGTGATCAACGGATCGCTGTCGTAGGACGCCACCCGTTCCGGGTCATGGCTGAGGAATTTTGCCTTGACGTAGCTGTTGACGAAGAAATTGCCACGCAACTTGCGCATCAGCGCCAGGCCCGGACGGGCGAACGGCACGTAGAGCTTGACCTTGAACGCCGGCGACGCCAGCACCAGCGAGCGAATGCGCGGCGCGTAGTCGTGGACCCAGGTGGACGCGATCACCGCGCCGACGCTTTGTGCGACCACGGCGATGTTCGCTTCGTCGATCTGATGCGCCGCGCCGATGTGGTCGCAGAAGGTCTGCACATCCCGCGCACTGGTGGCAAAGCTCGGGCTGTCGCCCCGCTCGCCAGGCGACTGGCCATGGCCGCGGGCGTCCCAGGCAAAGAAGTCGAACCCGGGCAGGTCCAGTTCATCCACCAGGTGCGCAATGCGCCCGGAGTGTTCATGACCACGATGAAACAACAACACCGCCTGGCGGGGCTCACCCGCCGCTGCGTCGATAGCCGGCCAGTGCCGGTAGAACAACTCCACGCCGTCAAAGGTAGTGAACGTCAGTTCCTGGGCTTCACGCATTGCAAGTTCCTTTATGCTGAGGGAGCGTTTTCCTTCACTTGGCCCAGGCCATGACGGACCCGATTGACCAAGGTATAAACCAGCAGGGCGGCAACCACCGCCATCACACTATCTACCCAGACCGCCCCGAGCCAACCCAGGGCAATACCGGTCGCCAACACGCCTAACACAAAGGCGCGATCACTTTTGCCCATTGGCCCGTCATACCGCCGCGAGGCCCCCACCATTGCCCCGAGCACGCCGGCGTATTCGCTGAACAACGCCAACAGCGTGACCAACAACACGAGCAACAGACTGGTATCGGCAAACAACGCGAAAGGCAGGATCAGGGCAGCGTCGGCGATGATATCGCATAGCTCATTAAGGTAGGCACCCAGATGCGATTGCTGACCAAATTCCCGCGCCAACATGCCGTCCACGGCATTCAACGCCATGCGCAGGAACATCCAGATCGGCACCAGGACGAAGATCCACGGATGGTTGGCAAACCAGGCGATGACCGCGCCGACCAATACCGAAACGATGCCAGCGAGCACCGTGACCTGGTTGGCGGTGACACCGTTATTGTAGAGACGTTGAACCATGGGGCGCAGCAGGTTTTGAAAGGCGGGCTTGAGTTGGTAGATAGAGGGCATCGGGTGATATCTCGGCCGGTTGCGGGGCTGGGTTTATACAGGTGCGAGATTACGATAGGTTGAGGGCTTGCAGGCGGGTATTTCTCGGGAATGCGCGCGGGTAGGCATCATAAAATCAATGACCTGTACAAGAAATAGCCAATGTGGAGCGAGCAAGCTCGCCCCCATAGGTTTTGTGTTTCAACGAATAGACATCGTGATGCCATAAGAGCAGTCGGTGAGGTTTCAATCAAAGGATCAAGCGACGAAACTTCTGTGGGCGCGAGCCTGCTCGCGATGGCGATGCGGCAAACACATAGATCTTCAGCTTTGCCACCCAGACAAATAAACAAGGAGTGTTTCAAATGCTGCAAATGGATTGGCTCACTAACCACATGGATAAATGCGACCAGATGGCCGAGTGGCTCCATCGGGAATTCAGTTATGAATTCGCTCAGCAATCCCTCGCCAGTTGGCAGCAGGAATTCGCTGCGGGGCAGCACGATGGCCGCTGGAAGTGCCTGATTGCCATGGAACACGACCAGTTGCTCGGCGGCGCTTCACTTGCCAGCCACGACCTGCCTGACCGGCCAGAGCTGGGCCCATGGCTGGCGTGTGTGTTCATCACCCCAGAGGCTCGACGCAGAGGGCTTGCCGCGCAGTTGATCGAAGGCATCTGCCGTCATGCGCGAGAGGCTGGAATCATCACCTTGTTCCTGCACACCCACAGCCAACGTGATTATTACGCCAAGCTGGGTTGGGACGTGTTGGAGCGTTTTGAGGCTTGGGGGAAAGAGCAGTGGCTGATGGCACGGTGTTTATAGGGTGGCGCCTTCTTTCGTCGATAGCAGAGCGTTGGCCGGGCATTAGGAAGATGGGAGTGTCAGTCACCCTCAATGGCAACTGACCCACCGCCATCGCGAGCAAGCTCGCTCCCACAGGTTCATCAGTGACTTACACGTCGCGGCTTCACCCCCAGCCATTAAAAAAACCACCCCTTTGGCACCGATAACATCGTTTCTCGGGCGCGCGGCTTTTCCCTATATTGGCCCTCAGATCCGGTGGATGGCTCAACGTCCACCCCCTCAGTGTGAGTAGCCTCAAATGAACAATAAACCTGACAGCACAGGGCTTGATAATGCCGGCGCGGGAACCCGGGCGGTTTGGGGTGGGGAGCAAGTCAGGCACCCCTACAACGCCACGCAAACCCCTATCGTGGCCAGTGCCGCGTACGGTTACGACGACATCGACGTCTGGTACGACGTCGCCTTGGGCAAGGCCCCCGGCTTTATCTACAGCCGCATGAGCAACCCGACCGTCGAGACCCTCGAAGCCAAGATCCGCGAGCTGGAAATGGCCGAGTCCGCCGTGGCCTTCAGCAGCGGCATGGCGGCGATCAGCAGTGTGCTCTACACCTTTCTGGCCCATGGCGATCGCGTGGTGTCGACCAAGGACAGTTACGGCGGCACCAACAAGATCTTTGAAGAGTTCCTGCCGCGCACCGGCGTGGCGGTGACCTTGTGCGAGACTTTCGATCACGACGACCTCGAACGTGAAATCGCCAAGGGCTGCCAGGTGCTGTACCTGGAAACCCCCACCAACCCCACCCTGAAAATCCTCGACATCCCGCGCCTGGTGGCAGCGGCCAAGCGTGTCGGCGCCGTGGTCGTGGCGGACAACACTTTCGCCACACCGCTGAACCAGAGCCCGCTGGCCTTGGGGGTGGACGTGGTGATTCATAGCGCGACCAAGTTCCTCAGCGGTCATGGCGACGTGCTCGGTGGCCTGGTGTGTGGCAGCGAAGCCTTGATGGCTCAGGTGCGGCATTATCGGGAAATCAACGGCGCGAGCCTCGACCCGTTCTCGGCCTACCTGATCATCCGTGGCATGAAAACCCTGGCACTGCGCATGCGCCAGCAGCAACACAGCGCCCGGGCCCTGGCCGAATTCCTCTGCACCGAACCGCTGGTGGAGGCGGTCAATTACCCGGGCTTGCCCAGCCACCCGAACCACGCCGTGGCCTGCGCGCAGATGTCCGGCTTCGGCGCCATCGTCAGTTTTGTCCTGGTCGGCGGCATGGACACGGTCAAGCTGCTCCTGCCACGCCTGCGCTTTGCCCATTGCGCGGGCAACCTGGGCGCGGTGGAAACCATCTACGGCCCGGCCCGCACCACCAGCCATGTCGAGAACACCTTGGAAGAGCGTCTGGCCCTGGGTATCTCTGAAGGCTTGGTCCGGGTTTCGGTCGGCATCGAAGACACGGACGATCTATTGGATGATCTGAAACAAGCTTTCGCCTTCGTCAAAAAGACCCTCAATCCGCACCTCAATGAAGTCCACATCGAGACCGCAAACTGAAGTTTGAAAGTTGGTACCCCATAACAAGGCTGTGAATGGGGCGTTCATGAATAGGAATAATAATAAAAGCTCAGCGGCGCCTGTCTGACTCGCGTAGACATAGATGCGCGCCCTGACATTTCATGAGAACAACCATGTCCATAACAGAACAACAAACGAGTACGCGGGCCGGCTTCAAGCAGGAAATGCAGACGCGCCATATCGTCATGCTGGCCTTGGGCGGCGTGATCGGTACCGGGCTGTTCCTGACCTCCGGCTACACCGTTAACCAGGCTGGCCCGTTGGGGGCGGTGATCGCCTACATCATTGGCGCACTCATGGTCTACATGGTGATGATGTGCCTGGGTGAGCTGGCGGTGCAGATGCCCGAAACCGGTTCGTTCAGCACCTACGCCACGCGCTTTCTCGGGCCCGGCACCGGCTACACCGTGGCCTGGTTGTATTGGCTGACGTGGACGGTGGCCATCGGTTCCGAATTCACCGCCGCCGGTATCCTCATGACCCGATGGTTTCCCGACACGCCGGTGTGGATCTGGAGCGCGCTGTTCGCCGGCGTGGTGTTCCTCACCAACGTGGTGTCGGTGCGTTTGTTCGCCGAGACCGAGTTCTGGCTGTCGTTGATCAAAGTGCTGACCGTGGTGGTGTTCCTGCTGATCGGCGGTGGCGCGATTCTCGGCCTGTTGAACATTGATCAGGCCCACAGCATCGGCTTGAGCAACTTCACCCGCGAGGGGCTGTTTCCTACTGGCTTCATGCCGATTGCGATGACGCTGCTGGCGGTGTCCTTCGCGTTCTCCGGTACTGAACTGATCGGCATCGCCGCCGGCGAAACCAAGGACCCGCAACGCAATGTGCCACGGGCCATTCGCACTACAGTGCTGCGTCTGGCAGTGTTTTTCGTCGGGACCATTTTTGTCCTGGCGACCCTGTTGCCCCGCGAGCAGGCCGGTCTGGTCGAAAGCCCCTTCGTCACGGTATTCACCTACATCGGCATTCCGTACTCCGCCGACATCATGAACTTCGTGATCATCACCGCCCTGTTGTCGGCGGCCAACTCCGGCTTGTACGCCGCCTCGCGCATGCTCTGGACCCTCAGCGACCAAGGCCACTTGCCCAAGCAGTTTTCGGCCCTGACCCGCATGGGCACGCCGCTCAACGCGATCATCGTCAGCATGGCCGGCGGCGCCGCCTCGTTGCTCAGCAGCGTGTTTGCCGCCGATACCATCTACCTGGCGCTGGTGTCGATTTCCGGCCTGGCCGTGGTGGTGGTGTGGATGAGCATCGCCGCGAGCCAGATCGCCTTCCGCCGTCACTATGTGGCCAACGGCGGCGACATTCGCAAACTCAAGTTCCGCGTTCGCGGTTATCCGTGGGTGCCGCTGGGGGCGCTGGTGTGCTGCAGCCTGGCGTGCATCGGGATCGCCTTCGACCCTGAACAACGAGTGGCGCTGTACTTCGGCTTGCCGTTCATCGCCTGGTGTTACTTCGTGTATTACATTACCCGCAAAAGCCGCGAGCGACGCTTGGCGGTTGCCCTCGTGGCACAACCGTCCGACGCGTACTAGCTCGTCGACACGGCGGGCAAACGTGCTCGGTGCCGGGGGTCAACGAGGTCCAGATCATGAAACAAAAAACGCTGCCCCCCTTGAACTGGCTGCGGGCGTTCGAAGTGTCGGCCCGCTGCCTGAATTTCACCCACGCCGCCGACGAATTGTTTTTGACCCAGGGCGCGGTCAGCCAGCAGATCCGCCAATTGGAAAACCACCTGGGGGTGGCGCTGTTCAAGCGCTTACCCCGCGGCCTGGGCCTGACAGAGGAAGGCCAGGCCTACCTGCCGGTGGTGCATGACGCAATCACGCGACTGGCGGTAGGCACCAACGAGATCTTTGGCCAGCACAAGCGCCGGCCAATCAAGGTGCGCGGTAGCCTGGCGTTTTTCGTGCACTGGCTGGCGCCAAAACTGGTGGGCTTTCGCCAGGCGCATCCGCACGTCGACATCCGCTACATCAGCAATATCTGGGTCAAGGAACTGGACGGCGAAGACGACATGGAAATCCGCTGGGGCCACGGTCAATGGCCGGGCCTGGTGTCCCAGCGCCTGACCTGGGACACCTTGTTTCCGGTGTGCTCGCCCGCCTTGATGGCGACGCTGAAAGTGCCGGCGGACGTGGCCAAGCATCCATTGCTGCACGTGTTGGGCTACGAAGAGGGCTGGGGGTACTGGCTGAAAATGGTCGGTGCCGACTCGGTGGATTCCTCGACCGGCATGCAATTCGACACGCTGGTCTGCACTTTGCGCATGGCCGAACTGGGGCAGGGCATCGCCCTGGCGCGGTCGTCGATGGTGAGTGACATGCTCGGCGACGGGCGCCTGGTCGAACCCTTTGCCCAGCGCATCGAAGCCAGCGAATCGTTTTACCTGGTGCGCAGTTCCGGGGCCGAACAGCACCCGGACGCGGCGCGGTTTTCCACCTGGCTGGTGGAGCAGGCGCATCGTTTCAAGTGAGCCGTTTTTAGAAGACTATCCGGAGCTGACCATGCGCTATGTGAGTACCCGCAATTCAACCGTGCAGGTCGATTTCGAACGCGTCGTACTGTCGGCCATCGCCGAGGACGGCGGGCTGTTCGTCCCGGTTGAACTGCCGCAATTCGAACCCCAGGACATCGCCAATTGGTCGACATTGTCCTATGACGAACTGGCCTATCGGGTAATGCGTCCGTTCGTGGGCGAGGCGATCCCCGAGGCCGATTTCAAACGGGTGCTCAAGGAGGCCGGCAGCCAGTTCAGTCATCGTTCTTTGGCGCCGTTGCATCAGGTGGATCGCAACGAATGGGTCCTGGAATTGTTTCATGGGCCAACCCGCTCCTCGAAGGATTTTGCCGCGCAGTTGCAGGCGCGGTTGGTGCAGTACTTCCTGCGTAAGCGCGGGCGTCGCGCCGTGGTGATGGGTGTCACCAACGGCGACACCGGCCTGGCGGCCATCGAGGCCTTCAAGCACTGCGACGAGACCGATGTGCTGGTGATTTATCCCCAGGCCGGCGTACCGCGAGACCAGCTTCAAGACCTGCAAGCGACGGCGCATCCGCGGGTCCATCAAGTGGCCGTCGATGGCAGTTTTGATGAATGCCAGACCTTGGTCACCCAACTGTTCCGACAGCATGAGGCGATCAGTTTCAACTCCAGCAACTGGGTCAGCGTCATGGCGCAGTTGGTGTTTTATTTCCATGCCGTGCTGCAGTTGGGCGGCGGTCAGCGGCCCATCGGTTTCAGCGTGCCGGCGGCGAGTTTTGCCGAAGTCTATGCCGGCTACATCGCGCAGAAGATGGGTTTGCCGATCACGCAGATGATCGTCGCCACCAACCAGAATGACGCGTTGCATCAGTTCTTTTTGAAGAACCACTACTCGCGGTTGCGCGCCAGCAAGACCCTGTCGCCGGCCATGGATTTGTCGATCTTTTCCAACCTGGAACGGTTTCTCTGGGAGCTTTACGGGCATGACGATCAAGCCGTGAGCGCACTGATGCACACCTTTGAAACCCACGGCGAAATGACCATCGCCAACGAGTTCTGGTTGCAGGCGCGGATGATCATCGACTCGTACGCGGTCAGCGATGAGCAGACGCTGGAGGAAATCACTTCGCTGTATCGCGACACCGGTTACGTCATCGACCCACACACCGCCACCGGCGTGCTCGCGGCACGCTTGTACCGGCGCAGCCTGGTGGCGCCGATGGTGACCTTGGGCGAGATATCTCCGGCCAAATCGGCGGTATTGCTCGGCGAGTTGGGGATCCACATTGCGGCGCAACAACGCCCGGTTTCCGAGCATGGCCCGGCGCAGATTCTTCGCATCCAGCCGGACGACCTCGGTGCCCTCCATCAACTGCTCGGCGCCCTGTAACAGGAGGCCCCATGAAGCGAATTCTCGACCCCCTCGACGAACGTATCATCGCCGAACTGCGCCTCAACGCCCGCGCCGCCCACGCCGAGCTGGCGGCCAAGGTCAACCTCTCGCGCAACGCCGTACGCCAACGCATCGAGCGCCTCGAACGCGACGGCGCGATCCAGGGGTATACGGTGCGCACCGGGGAGGGCGGGCAAGCATCGTCGAACATCAACGCCGTGATCTTCGTCTACCGCTACGATCGCATGCGTGGTGCCGAGGTACTGCAGGCCCTGCAAGCCATGCCCGAAGTGCAGCAGTGCGATGTGATGAGCGGTGAGTTTGACCTGATGCTGCGGGTCGGCGCGGCGAACCCGGAGCGGGTGCATAAGGTGTGGAAAGAAATCTCCGCGTTGCCGGGGGTGGAGAACACCGTGACGTCGTTTGTGTTGTCGTCGGTGGTCTAGGCACGCAATCTGTCCAAACAGTGGCCCCTGTGGCGAGGGCGCTTGTGTGGCGAGGGAGTAAGCTCCCTCGCCACAAGAGCCGGCGCAGGTGCATGCCCTGACACCAATGAACCAAACACTGAAAAACACCTGTGGGAGCGAGCCTGCTCGCGACAGCGGTACACCAGCCACCGCCGATGTGCCTGACCTGGCCCTATCGCGAGCAGGCTCGCTCCCACAGGGATTTGTGCCCGGCCAGTGGAACAAGCACGCTTACTGTTGCTGATGTTCGCAAATGCCCCAGCCGCCACAAACCCTGTGGCGAGGGAGCTTGCTCCCGCTGGGCTGCGCAGCAGCCCCAACCTGGTCACCCTCAACCAACCTGACCCACCGCGCTGCATGATTTGGGGGGGCTGTGCAGCCCAACGGGAGCAAGCTCCCTCGCCACAAGAGCCGGCGCAGGTGCATGCCCTGACACCAATGAACCAAACACTGAAAAACACCTGTGGGAGCGAGCCTGCTCGCGATAGCGGTACACCAGCCACCGTCGATGTGCCTGACCTGGCCCTATCGCGAGCAGGCTCGCTCCCACAGTGGTCTGTGCTCGGTCAGTCGATCTTTCTCCATCGCTACCGCTTTGCCCGCCCCTTGGTCAAAACGCCCAAAAAATAGAGCAAATTGGCATATTTCACTGCCCACGCCGCCCCCCTAACCTAGATCCCAACAACCTCATCACCCGGATCAAGGACATAACAAAAATGACTGAATACAAACTGGCACTGGTCGGCTTCGGTGGTGTGAACCGGGCATTGGCGCAACTGATTGCCGAGCGTAACGACCGCTGGAAATCCGAACTCGGCTTCACCCTGAAAATCGTCGGCGTCACCGACCTGTTCCTCGGTTCGGTGATGGACCGCCACGGCCTCGACGCCGCATTGCTAGCCAAACTGCCCACCGTCAAAGGCGCCATGGCTCAACTGCCCGGCGGCACCGTCGACGCCCTCAACGAAGCCGTGATCAAAGACTGCGGCGCCGACATCATCGCCGAAGCCACCTTCACCAATCCGGTGGACGGCGAGCCCGCCACCTCGTTCTGTCGCTGGGCGTTGGAGCGCGGCAAACACGTGGTCACCACCAACAAAGGCCCTATCGCCCTGCACGGCGCCGAACTCAAAGCCCTGGCCCAGCGCAACAACGTCGCCTTCGAGTACGAAGGCTCGGTCATGAGCGGCACCCCCGTCATTCGCCTCGCCAAACAGTCCCTGGCCGGCAGCTCGATCACAGGTTTCGAAGGCATTCTCAATGGCACCTCCAACTTCGTCCTCACCTGCATGGAGGGCGGCCTCGGATTCGCCGAAGCCGTCAGCCAGGCCCAAACCCTGGGCTACGCCGAAGCCGACCCAACGGCAGACATCGCAGGCTTTGACGTGCGCCTCAAGGTAGTCATCCTCGCCAACGAACTGCTGGACGCCAAACTCACCGTCAACGACGTTACCTGCAACGGCATTGCCGCCCTCAGCCTCGATGACATCGAAAAAGCCCGCCACGACGGCGCACGCTGGAAACTTATCGGCGCCGCCACCCGCCAGGTCGACGGCTCCATCAGCGCCAGCGTCGAACCGCGCCTGCTGAGCAACGACCACCCGCTGGCGAGCATCAGCGGCGCCACCAACGCCGTGTCCTTCACCAGCGAACTGCTCGGCGCCGTCACCGTCGCCGGCCCGGGCGCAGGCCGCATCGAAACCGCCTTCGCGCTGCTGTCAGACATCATCCACATCCACCAATCGGCAACCCGCAAACAGGAGCACAACCTGTGAACGTATCGCGCCTGGCCCTGGCGGTTGTCGAACCGCACATCGAAGTCCTCAACCCGTTTGACGGCAGCACCGTCGGCACCGTCGTCGACGTGTGCGCCTCAGAAGTCCCACAACTGCTCGAGACCGGACGCAGCGGCGCACGAGCCTGCGCCGCACTCCCACGTCATCGCCGCGCCAGCATCCTCGAACAAGCGGCACTGAACATCGAACGCGACACCAAAGCCTTCGCCCGACTGATCGTCGACGAAGCCGGCAAGACCCTCAAGCAGGCGGAAAAAGAAGTCAAACGCTGCGTCAACACCCTCAAGCTCTCTGCCGAAGAAGCCAAACGCAACGCCGGCGAAATCGTACCGTTTGACGCCTACGAAGGCGCCGAGTCGCGCCAAGGCTGGTTCACCCGCGAACCCCTGGGCTTGATCGTCGCGATCACCCCCTACAACGACCCGCTGAACCTGGTCGCCCACAAACTCGGCCCCGCCATCGCCGGCGGCAACGCGGTGATCCTCAAACCGTCCGAGCTGGCGCCGTTGTCGGCGCTCAAACTGGTCTCGTACCTGGTCGCCGCCGGCCTGCCACAAACCGTGGTCACCGTCGCCACCGGCGGCGCGGAACTGGGCAAAGCGCTGGTCGCCGCCCGCGACGTGCGGATGATCTCCTTCACCGGCGGCTTCGTCACTGGCGAACAAATCGCCCGCAGCGCCGGCCTGAAAAAACTCGCCATGGACCTCGGCGGAAACGCCCCCGTCATCGTCATGGGCGACTGCAACCTCGACGCCGCCGTCGACAGCTGCGTCTCCGGCGCCTTCTGGGCCGCCGGGCAAAACTGCATCGGCACCCAGCGCCTGCTCATCCACGCACCGATCTACGCAGCGTTCCGTGAGCGCTTCGTCAACCAGGCCCAAGCCCTGGTCGTCGGCAACCCACTGCTCGCCAACACCGACATCGGCCCGATGATCACCCAACAAGCCGCGCAAAACGCCGAACAGGTCGTCAACGAAGCCCTGCAACAAGGCGCCACCTTACTCTGCGGCCACCGCCGCCAAGGCACCTGCTACGCCGCCACCGTCCTGGAAAACGTCGATCATTCCAGCCGACTGTGGTGCAACGAAGCGTTTGCGCCGGTGGTGGTATTGCAGCCGTTCGAGACGTTCGATGAAGCCATCGCGTTGGCTAACGAACCTGAATACGCCCTACACGCTGGGATTTTCACCAACGACCTCAACACCGCGATGAGCGCTGCACGACGGATCGAGGCGGGGGGCGTGATGATCAATGATTCGTCGGATTTCCGTTTTGATGCGATGCCGTTTGGCGGTTCCAAGTATGGGAGTTTGGGCAGGGAAGGGGTGCGGTTCGCGTATGAGGAAATGACCCAGCCGAAGGTGGTTTGTCTGAACACGTTGGGGTGAGGGGCGAGTCAGTCCGAAGGAGTCGCGTTACCTGTCATGTCGCTAAAAATTCATTTTGACGACACGTTTTGTTCTCATGTCGCCGGCAGCGACATGAGGAGGGAACGTGTCGCAGAAATCGAAAAACAGCGACACGTTATCCCCTCGTGTTTACACTGACGACGCAAGAGGGTGCCAGACTGAACGCCCTCGCCCTTTAATCCAAAGGACCAGGATCGCTCCCATGACTGCAGCCCCTCACGTCTGGCAAGCCGATAAGCCCTATAACCAATTACCGCCTCTGCCTCCGGCAACCGAATTGGAAACCCGTGCAGTACTCAAGCGCTGTATCGAGGCGCGCACGGCCTTGGCTGAGTTGAAGCAAGCCGCCGAACTGATCCCCAACCAAACGGTGCTGATCAACACCATCCCCTTGCTGGAAGCCAAGGACAGTTCCGAAATCGAAAGCATCGTCACCACCACGGACTTGCTCTTTCAGCATGCCCAAGAGGGGGACGGCCATGCCGATCCTGCGACCAAGGAAGCGCTGCGTTATCGCAAAGCCCTACACCACGGCTTCCTGTCGCTTGCCGAGCGACCCTTATCCACGGGCACCGCAGTCGAAATCTGCCGCACGCTAAAGGGCGTGAACATGGACATTCGACGCGTACCGGGCACCCAGTTGGCCAACGACCGTACCGGCGAGATCATCTACACCCCACCGGACGGCGAAGATCATCTGCGTGATTTGCTCGCTAACTGGGAGCGCTTCCTGCACAACGAGACGGATCTGGACCCGCTGGTGCGTATGGCCGTCGGGCACTACCAGTTCGAGGCTATTCACCCGTTCACCGATGGCAATGGCCGTACCGGGCGGGTGCTTAATACGCTGTTCCTGATTCAGGAGGGGCTGCTGAATCTGCCGATCCTCTATCTCAGCCGTTACATCATTGCCCACCGAGCCGACTACTACCGTCTCCTGCTCGACGTCACGCGCGACCAGGCATGGGAGCCCTGGCTGCTCTACATGCTTAGCGCCGTGGAAGAAAGCGCCCGCTGGACCTGCGCCAAAATCGCCGCCATCCGCAGCCTGTCCGAACACACCACCCAATTCGTTCGTGAGCAACTGCCGAAAATCTATTCCCGTGAATTGGTGGATGTGATCTTCGAACAACCGTATTGCCGCATCCATAACCTCGTCGAGAAACAAATTGCCGGGCGCCAGGCTGCCTCTCGCTACCTCAAAGATCTCGTCGACATCGGCGTTCTCCAAGAAACGCAGGTCGGCAAGGAAAAGCTCTTTATCCACCCAAAACTGATGCAGTTGTTGGCTCGGGATAATAATGAGTTCAAGCCTTATGCCTGACCTTCTCATGCCGAAGGTGGTTTGTTTGAATACGTGGGTCGGCTGATGCGTCCTTGGCCGCGTCGGTAGTTCCTCGTCAAAGCAACTGACCCACCGCCATAGCAGGCACTTCGCATCCCCCCTGTGGGAGCAAGGCTTGCCTGCGATAGCGGCACACCAGTCAACATCCATCCCGCCGACTCACCACCTCACGAATAGCTCACGACAACCCGCTTTCTCTCATGTCGCCGACGGCGACAAATCAAAGCTTTTTGTTCGACTCCCCACTTTGCATTGGCCTTTGCGCAGAACGCGCAGGCTCAGTTGACCAATCCCTCTATGCACTGCTTCCACCCATTGCCCAGTTACGCACGCTTTCCACCGAGCTACGTTCAAAGCGCCGACCGTGCAGTCAACGTCGTCAATCTCCCCATGAACTAACTTCTTCAAACGTTCCTGGCTGAAACGTATCAGCTCAGAGAAAATATCAAATTATGCACAAATGCATTTTTATGCTTGACCCGCATGCATAACCCCCTATAAGGTGGCTTCACTGTATGCACATACAGTATTTCTAAAGCGTCATTTATTTGAATCCATTCATGGACGAGGTCTTACCTTATGAAAACCACCACTGAAAAATTCGGTGTAACCCCCCATCAACCCAGCCTTTGGACCCGCGCTGATGCGTTGAAAGTCCGGGCAGATGACCCCACCACCACTCAGCCGCTGGTCAGCGCGGACTTCCCGGTACTGAACAACGACGTGTTTATCTGGGACACCATGCCCCTGCGCGACTTGGACGGTAACGTGACGTCCGTCGATGGCTGGTCGGTGATCTTCACCCTGACGGCCGATCGTCATCCAAACGACCCGCAGTACCTCGACGAGGACGGTAACTACGACATCCTCCGCGATTGGAACGATCGTCACGGGCGGGCAAAGATGTACTACTGGTATTCTCGTACCGGCAAGAACTGGGAATTCGGTGGCCGTGTGATGGCCGAAGGCGTTTCGCCGACCGCTCGCGAATGGGCCGGTACGCCGATCCTGTTGAACGACCGAGGTGAAGTGGACCTGTATTACACCGCCGTCACCCCGGGCGCGACCATCGTCAAGGTGCGCGGGCGGGTGGTGACCACTGAGCATGGTGTCAGCATGGTCGGCTTCGAGAAGGTCAAGCCGCTGTTCGAGGCTGACGGCAATATGTACCAGACCGAAGCACAAAACGCGTTCTGGGGTTTCCGCGACCCATGGCCTTTCCGCGACCCGAATGATGGCAAGCTGTACATGCTGTTCGAGGGTAACGTGGCCGGTGAGCGCGGCTCGCACAAAGTAGGCGAGGCAGAAATCGGCGATGTGCCGCCGGGTTATGAAGAGGTCGGCAACTCGCGCTTCCAGACCGCCTGTGTCGGCATCGCCGTAGCCCGCGACGCGGACGGTGACGACTGGGAAATGCTGCCGCCACTGCTGACCGCCGTGGGGGTAAACGACCAGACCGAGCGCCCGCACTTCGTGTTCCAGGATGGCAAGTACTACCTGTTCACGATTAGCCATACCTTCACCTATGCCGACGGTGTAACCGGGCCGGACGGGGTGTACGGTTTCGTCGCGGACTCGCTGTTCGGCCCTTACGTGCCGCTGAACGGTTCCGGCCTGGTGCTGGGCAACCCGTCCTCGCAGCCATTCCAGACCTACTCGCACTATGTCATGCCAAACGGCCTGGTGACCTCCTTCATCGACAGCGTACCGACCGACGAAACCGGCACGCAGATTCGTGTCGGTGGCACCGAGGCGCCAACGGTGGGCATGAAAATAAAAGGGCTGCAGACGTTCGTGGTGGGCGAGTACGACTACGGTTACATCCCGCCGATGCTCGACGTCACCCTCAAGTAACAGCAACACCGGGGTTTCAGGCAGCGGGTTTGCGGTCGATGACAAAACCGTCGTGGATATGATCGAGATATCCCGCCTGATTCATTGCGACATTGCTCGCAAGCCCCATTGAACAACGCGTCGTAACCCTCTTCGCGACTGGCTGCAAGGATGCAGCCGGTCGCGAATGCATTTCCGCACTGCGCACTTGGAACGATGAGCTCTCTTAAGTAGTGCAGCAGCCCGCCGTACATTCCCCAACCGCAGCGTCGCGCCTTGCTAAATGACGCTGACGCACCGCATTCACGAGCAAACTCGCTCCGCCCATTCCTATGTTTGAAATGCCTGACGCAAGCTCCTCTGTGGGAGCGAGCCTGCTCGCGATAGCGGTGTGTCAGCCAACATCCGGCCAGCTGTTTATCGTGACTCTACGAGACTAGCCGCGACCGACATCGCCTTGCGCCATTGCCTACAACTACGCCAGAATCCGCCGGCTTGTGCGTCCTTGGCTTCGTCGGTAGTTTTGATCCTGTCACTGCCCATCAGTGATCGGGTTTAGCAGCCCGTCGAGTTGAGTCGCATCAAGCTTCATCAGTCAGGTATTCCCATCCCTGCATTTGATGGTGGCTGTGCGTGGGGCGCCCTCGGGCGCGCCGATTTCTTAACTCGTCGGTCTGCTAACCCGCGTACAGCTGCCACCCACTCGTTTAGCAGCGAGAGGGTTGTGGCCTCACCAAAGAGAGTTAAGGCTATGGTCAAAATTACACCGAACCCTCCGACCGCAGATGAGCATGTATCTCGCGCTCAGTCTGCTCGTAACAACAAGCTTGATGACGCTGCCAACCGGGCGTTGGATTACTACCTGAAGCCTACGCCGAAGGACGAAACGTCTGACAAGCCCAACACTATTTTCCGTATCGCACCGGATGTTGATTCGGAATGTCTGCTTGCCAGTCTTAGTGAAAACCTGGCTTCGGCGAATGCCATGATCAGTGATTTGGCGTTTGGTCTTGAGGGATCACGGCGGCATTTTGCGTTGGGGATCTTGCAGGTGATTGAGGTGAGTGAGCTGCTGGCGAATCGGGCTTTGGATATTGTTGAGGTGAGGTAACGAGGGGCCGCGCTTACCCCGGGTATGAAAAAAAGGTCTTGCATGGCAAGACCTTTTTTGTAGGCGAGAGATTGGAATAAAGGCCCGTCAGGTTTAGGGACATCCAGGAATTCGTCGCTCAGTTTGTGCAACGAGGTGCTGCACTAATCACGAATCAAAAAACACGTAGCGTTGTGTCCCCAAGGCTACAGCAATAATAAAAATATAGATGTTTGATGCTCGAGGGCTACAAATGACCACCCTGTTGGATGTGGCCGAAATGCTGAAACAGGCTCGAGGTGAGGCCCGTTTGAGCCAGGAAGCCTTGGCCGGTCGCGCTGGTGTCTCACGTTCAACGGTGGCGCGTATGGAAACAATGGCTAAAGGGGATATGAGCGTCTCGGCCCTTGTCCGGTTATTGGAAGCGGCCGGATACGATTTGAAACTGGCGAAGGCAGGTCATGAACGCACGGTTGAGGACATCCTGGCCGAGCAGCGTTCCGGGGCGAGCGAGTCCTAGTCACTGACGTAAAGCCGATAGAGAAGTTGTGCAAGTACCTCTTGCACAATTTCACCCTCACCGCATCGTCGCTCTTTGCTCGCGACGCGCCATGCTGGCCAACATAAATGACGCTGACGCACCGCATTCACGAGCAAACCCGCTCCGCCATTCCTATGTTTGAAATGCCTGACGCAAGCTCCTCTGTGGGAGCGAGCTTGCTCGCGATAGCGGTGTATCAGCAACATTCCAGCCAGCTGTTTATCGTGACTCCACGAGACTAGCCACGACCGACATCGCCTTGCGCCATTGCCTACAACTACGCCAGAATCCGCCGGCTTGTGCGCCTTGGGTCCCCCCGGTAGTTTGAATCCGTCACTGATCATCAGTGATCGGGTTTCGCAGCCCGGACTCTATAGGCGCACAACGTCACCTTCGAAAGCAGATTACCCATGTCTGTGATTTCGTCAGAGGTGGCTGTGCGTGGGAGACCCCTTGGGTCTGCCGGTCCCTAGAGTCCCGGTCTGCGAACCCGCGTACAGCTGCCACCCCAACTTCGTTTCGCAGCGAATGGTGGTAGCTCCAACAGACTCTAGGAGCTTTACCATGGCTAAAATTACACCGAACCCACCAGCTGAAGGCGAACATGTATCTCGCGCTCAGTCTGCTCGTAACAATAAGCTTGATGACGCTGCCAACCGGGCGTTGGATTACTACCTGAAGCCTACGCCGAAGAGCGAAACGTCTGACAAGCCCAATACCATTTTTCGTATCGCACCGGATGTTGATTCGGAGTGTCTGCTTGCCAATCTCAGTGAGAACCTGGCTTCGGCCAATGCCATGATCAGTGATTTGGCGTTTGGTCTTGAGGGATCACGGCGGCATTTTGCGTTGGGGATCTTGCAGGTGATTGAGGTGAGTGAGCTGCTGGCGAATCGGGCTTTGGATATTGTTGAGGTGAGGTAACGAGGGGCCGCGCTTACCCCGGGTATGAAAAAAGGTCTTGCACAGCAAGGCCTTTTTTGTAGGCGAGAGATTGATAGAGGGCTGTCAGGTTTGGGGGCGTCAGAAGATTCATCGCTCAATTTGTGCACAGGGCGCTGCACTAGAGCCAAAATGGGAAACTTGTGATGTTGTGTCTCCGGGGCTACAGTAATCAGCAGAATCTAGATTTTTGATGCTCGGGGGCTACAAATGACCACCTTGTTTGACGTGGCTGAAATGCTGAAACAGGCTCGAGGTGAGGCCGATTTGAGCCAGGATGCCTTGGCCAGTCGCGCCGGCGTATCCCGTTCAACAGTGGCACGTATGGAAACAATGGCAAAGGGGGACATGAGCGTCTCGGCCCTTGTCCGATTATTGGAAGCGGCTGGATACGACTTGAAGCTGGTGAAGGCTGGTCACGAGCGCACGGTTGAGGACATTCTCGCCGAGCAGCGTTCCGGAGTTTCTGAATAATGATCTTAGACGTACACGTCAGCGGCAAAACGGTCGCCAAACTTTACCGAGAGCGTGATGAGTACGTCCTGAAATACCTTCCGGGTACAGCTGCGGCGGACTTTGTCAGCTTGGCATTACCCGTGCGTGAAGAGCCGTGGCGCTGGCCTCGTGATCTGTTTCCGTTTTTTCGGCAGAACTTACCTGAAGGGTACTTGTTGGGAGTTATCCGTGAAGAGTTTGGCGCCTTACTGGATGGCACGGATTTATCACTGCTAGCGGTAATTGGCGGTGCAGGCGTTGGGCGTGTGACGGTAACGCCGGAAGGCATCATGCCGGGCGCCGAAATGGAGCCCTTGGAAATAAATCATCTGCTGACCGCTGAAAACACAACTGAGCATTTTGCGACGCTGGTACGCCGTTATGCACGCGCGGCTATTTCTGGCGTCGTGCCCAAGTTCATCGCGCAGGATGTTGGGCATGACGCGTTGCCCCTGGGCAAACCCACTCTACGTACCGGGTTTCACATCATCAAAGGCTCAGACGATACGACACCTTACCTGGGCTTCAACGAGTTCTACACCATGCGTGTGCTGGAGCGGTTACAGGTCGTACCGGTAGCAACGTGCCGTATGTCAGACGATGGTCGAGTTCTGGTGGTGAATCGTTTTGATGTTGATGAAAATGGCCTACCGCGCTGTGGATTGGAGGACGCATGCGGGCTCCTGGGCTTACCGCCCCATGAGAAATACGCGACCACTACGGAAAGAGTGTGGAACGCCACTCGGGCATACATTTCTGGAGAGCGATTGCGAGAGCAACGTGAACACTTCGGTTGGCATCTGCTGACGAACTACGTAGTCCGTAACGCCGACTGCCATGCCAAAAACATTGCGCTTTATTACACCTCGCGAGCAGACGTAGCGTTTACGCCAGTCTATGACTTGGTGACCACTCAAGCCTATCCGCGTTTTGCCGCGAACCCGCCAGGTTTGTCCGTAGGCGGTCGGCAAACTTGGACGCCGGGGCGCATGCTAGGGGCTGTTGCCGTTTGTATCTAAGCTATTGATATAAAAAAGAAAGCCCGCATCGTTGAAGATCTGACCCAACACCGATGCGAGCTTTCGATGCCCCGATTATTGCTCAGTGATGAGCATTGGT